>CBFHBI010000643.1:0-2653 GCA_965653755.1 uncultured Blastocatellia bacterium | reverse complement strand
GCCCGGGGATTGAAATCGCCGTTGGACAATCGAGTGAAGTCGATGATTCACACGGACGCGCCCGACCACACGCGTCTGCGTGGGCTGGTGAACAAGGCATTCACGCCGCAAGTGGCCGCGGCCATGGAAGCACACATCCAAAGCATCGTTGACGAATTGCTTGATGCGATTCCGCAAACCGGTGAGTTCGATCTGATCGAAAGTCTGGCCTATCCGTTGCCGATCACTGTCATTGCGGAAATGCTCGGCGTGCCGACGAAGGATCGTGAGCAACTCAAGCAGTGGTCTGATGAAGTCTCGCTGTTTCTTAGTGGTGACGCGGGATCTCTAACGCCCGAACAGCTCGCGCGGATCGTCAAAGCGCGCGGCGAATTGGCCGAGTATTTGAGTGCCATCATCAGCGAGCGTCGCAATAGACCGGAACGCGATCTTCTGACCGCATTGATTGAGGCGGAAGAAAACGGAGGAAGACTTTCGCAGGAAGAGTTGTTGAGCACGGCGATTTTACTTTTGGTCGCCGGAAATGAAACGACCACGAACCTGATTGGCAATGGAATGTTTGCGTTACTGCGCCATCCTGATGAGCATCGTCGCGTCTGGGACGATCCGACGCTTATCCCGTCGGCCGTCGAGGAGATGCTGCGCTTTGACGGGCCTGTGCAGTTGACCAATCGTCTCGCCAAGGAAGATCTGGAAATGGCAGGCACATCGATCAAGCAAGGGCAGGTCGTTTATTTGATGCTCGGCGCGGCCAATCGCGACCCGGCACAGTTTCCCGATCCAGATCGTTTCGACGTGATGCGCACCAACCACAAACATGTGGCCTTTGGCGCCGGGCCTCACTTCTGCGTCGGAGCCCCGCTGGCCCGACTGGAAGCAAGAATCGTAATCCGCACGTTGCGTGAGCGTTATCCGAAACTGCGATTGACGGACGAGACTCCGGCTTACCGCGAGAATTTCAACCTGCGCGGTTTGAAGGCGCTGAACCTGAATTGGTAAGCTGCTGCTCATCAACCCTATGAAATCATCCATACTTATTTTCGTCGCGTTATCGACGTGTGTCTCCGCGCAAACGATCTTCGGACAAAAGGTCTATCGCGTTAGCGAGCCTGACGCAATCAATCCCGCGGAAGTTTCCGTCGCGATCAATCCACAGAACCCTGACAATGTCGTGGGCGCTTCATTCGCCGTCGGTCGGCCACCGCGCGCGCCTTACGGCAGTTACAATTATTCGTCGATGGATGGCGGGAAAACCTGGAAGACGATTCCCGTCCCCGATCCAAAAAACCTCTATCAGGGCGATGACGTCGTTTACTTCGGCAGCGATGGCACCGCGTATCACACTCATCTTTCGTTCGACGGTATTCGCACGGCGCGTCCGAAACGCGCGGAGACCGGCATGCTGGTTGAGACCTCGAGTGACGGCGGCCTGACCTGGACCGATTCAGTGGCCGCCATCAATCATGTCAACAGCGTCATTCCTTTCGAGGACAAGCCCGGCATCGTCGTCGATAACGCGCCACAATCGAAATACAAAGGCAACGTCTATCTCGCCTGGACGCGTTTCGACGTTTATGGCAGCAACGATCCGAATTGTCATTCGCATATTTATTTCACGCGCTCGACCGATCATGGCAAGTCATTTGAAATGCCCGTAAACATTTCCGACAGCGCCGGCGATTGCAAAGACAGCGATAACACGGTCGAAGGCGCGGTGCCGGCGGTAGCTCCGAACGGCGACGTTTACATCGTCTGGGCCGGCCCGCCAGGATTAATCTTCAAGAAATCAACGGACGGCGGAATCACTTTCAGTAAGGAACAAGTGATTAGCGACATGCCGGGCGGCTGGGACTTCGGCGTCGCCGGTCTCGAACGGGCGAATGGGATGGCAGTGACAGGAGTCGATTTGAGCGATGGTCCGCGCAAAGGCACGCTGTACGTGAACTGGATCGACGCGCGCAACGGCGACCCTGATGTGTTTGTGATGTCTTCGAAAGACGGCGGTCAGACGTGGTCTTCGCCGACGCGCGTCAATGACGATCCGGTTAAGAACGGTAAGGCTCAGTTCTTTACCTGGATGTCGGTCGATCCAACGGACGGATCAATCAACATTGTCTTTTATGACCGGCGCGATACGGAAGGAGCTATGACTAAACTGATCATGGCCCGCAGCGTGGATGGCGGCAAGACTTTTGTGAATTACAAAATCGATGCGCCGCCGTTCAAATGCGACAACAACACCTTTTTCGGGGACTACACGAGTATCTCAGCATACGGCGGTCGCGTAATCCCGATGTTCATGCATTTCAACGAGCAGAAGAAACTGGTCGTGTCAGTCGCTCTGTTTCATTTCAAACCGGGAACACAGGATCTGATTGAAGAACAAGCAGAGCGGCCCATACCGTAGATTCGCATCAACCTTCCGCCGCGGCTTCGGCCAAGGCGATGTCGCCTTGCGCTAGTTCCTGTTTGATTTCTTCCGGTGTGCCGAAGACGCGCGCCCTTTCATCATCGAACTCGCCTTCCCAGCGCGCGACCACGACGGTCGCGAGGCAATTGCCGAGAACATTCACCGACGTGCGGCCCATGTCCATCAATTCATCGACGCCAAAAATCACAGCGACGCCGATTGGTCCAAGCCCGCTCGGCATGA
>CBFHBI010000642.1:0-2657 GCA_965653755.1 uncultured Blastocatellia bacterium | reverse complement strand
ATCACGGTGTCACCGGTTTGAATTCCCCCGCGCGACGCGGGCGAATCCGGCGTGACCGCTCGGATCGTAACTGGATAACCACCGTTGTCGGGGTAGCACTCCATCAGCCCCGCCGTTTCGCCGTATTCGGTGATCGGTGTTGGCTTGAGATGCAAATTCAGGTTCTGGCCGCCCCGGTTTACGGTCAACGGCAGATCGTCCCCTGGTGAGAGAGCGACGTCGCCTTCAATGTTGTCCCAGGTAGGATTCGCAGTTTGGTTGAAAGAAACTATGCGATCGCCAGGCTTGAGGCCGGCAATGTCAGCAGCGCCACCCGGCACGACATAACTGATCAGTGGCGGCGGTGTGAGGGGAACGCCATAGATAAAGCCAGCGGCGAATGGAATCGACAAGGCGGTCAGAATATTCATCACCGGACCGGCAATGGCGACCAGGATTCTCTGCCAACGCGGACGCAAATCGAAACGCTCCTCGGGAGGAATATCGGGCGCGCTCTCGCCCTCGATCGGCGCATTCGACTCGTCGCCGCCCAGCTTGACGTAGCCACCCAGAGGGATCGCCGATAATCGATAGTCCGTGGACCCAATTTTTTTCCCGAACAGGCGCGGACCAAAGCCCGCCGAGAAAGTTTCGACGCGGATCTTCAGCAGTTTAGCCACGATGAAGTGGCCAAACTCGTGCAAAATCACCGCCGCGCCCAGAATGAAAATGAACGCCAGAACTCCGATAACTCCACTTGGCAAACTCATGAGTAATCCTTCAAATATTTAAGTTTACGTGTTGGATTAGATGAAGGTCAAACGGAAGTTTTTGAATCACGCGGCGCTTACTGCGTGCCGGATGTCAGAGCGTTGATGGCGTTTTGCGCGGACGCACGGGCTCGCCGGTCGGCTTGCAAGACACTGTCCAAATCAATCACAGCATTTGTCTGATGTCGATTCATCACCTCTTCGATTACTCGCGGAATGTCTGAGAAAGTTATGCGTTCCTCGATAAAAGCTTGCACAGCTTGCTCATTCGCGGCGTTCATGGCGGCGGGTAGCGTGCCGCCGGCTCGTAAGGCGCGATAAGCGAGCGCGATGCAAGGAAACCGATCGAGATCAGGCGGTTCAAAATTCAGCGACGCCAGCTTGGTCAAATCCAACGGCGGCAACTCCGATGAACAACGCTCGGGATAAGTCAACGCGTACTGAATCGCGTGTCGCATGTCGGTCACACCCATCTGCGCGATGATTGAACCATCAACCAGTTCGATCATGGAGTGAACCACAGACTCAGGATGAACCACGATGCCGATCTCATCGGCTTTGAACCCAAACAGCCAGTGCGCCTCGATGACTTCCAGCCCTTTATTCATCAGCGTAGCCGAGTCGATCGTGATCTTGGCCCCCATGTTCCAGGTCGGATGCTGCAAAGCCTCGGCGAGGGTGGCGCTGGACATAGCTTTTCGATCGCGCGTGCGAAACGGACCACCGGAAGCGGTCAGAATAATTCGCCGCACCTCGGAACGCTTCTCGCCACGCAGACATTGATGTAGCGCGTTGTGTTCAGAATCTACCGGCAACAACTCCGCGCCCGATTGTTTCGCAGCGCGAGTCATCAACTCGCCGGCCATCACCAGTGTTTCCTTGTTCGCCAGCGCGACGCGTTTCCCTGTCTCGAGAGCGCGCAAGGTCGGCACGAATCCGACTGCGCCGACAGTAGCAGAAACTACATAATCGGCTTCTTCGTGTGTGGCGACTTCGACCAGACCGGCTTCGCCAAACAGCAGACGTGGCGCCGCCAAACCACGCGCGGCCAATTCGTCGTGTAACTCAGCAACGATACTTTCGCATTCGACTGAAACGAGTTGCGGATGATGCCGCGCGATTTGATCGGCGAGCTGCTTTACGTTGCGGCCGGCGGCTAGCGCCACCACTTTGAAGCGGTCTTCGCCCAGCGACTCGATTACCCGCAGCGAGTTGCAGCCAATCGAGCCGGTCGATCCGAGAATGGCAATACCGTGCGCAGACATAAGAAGTTCGCTAGGGAGAATTCGATGCTGGGGGACCGTAAGCTTGCATTAAATCGATCGTCTGGCCGTTGCGTTCGTAAGACGCGCCCGTAACTCGCCAGGCCCGATTGCTGCGGTACGCAAGATCCACGCGCGTGTTGGCTTCGCCTTTTTCGCCAATCGCTTTGAGATACAGCGTAGCCACGCCATCGCCGTTGGTGACGTTGATGTTTCCTGTCACCAGCCAGCCGAAGTCTTTCACGTCACCGATGTCCTGCTTCAGCCGGTCGTTGTTGCGCAGGTAAGTTCGGGCCGTGTCCGCCGCTTCGCTGTTGCTGATTGTCCGGAAAACAAAAAAGACAATGCTGCCGGCGAATAAGACGACGATTAAGCCGAGAACGAGAACTACTCCGCCGACGATCAGAAGTATCTTCTTGGTGCTCATCGATTCTGGCCGCGATCACCTGCTGAAATAGGACCAGGCAAAATAGTAGATGACCGGCGCATTGAACAGCAAGCTATCGATTCTGTCGAGGACGCCGCCATGGCCGGGGAGAATTTGCGCCGTATCTTTCGCGCCGGCGCTGCGCTTCAGCGCGCTCTCAGTCAAATCGCCGAGCACGCCTAAAACGTTCATTACCGCGGCGAGGGGCAGCGCGAACTT
>CBFHBI010000641.1:0-2665 GCA_965653755.1 uncultured Blastocatellia bacterium | reverse complement strand
TACGATGGGCGCCGATGCGATCATGCTGGCGCGCTGGAGCCGTCGACAATCAGCGGGCGGATTTCGTCACGAGGGCGGCGCACATCCTGACCTGAATTGTATGGACTGCCACGGTGTTGCCACTTCGACTTTCAGCACTATCGATCCGAGGACGACGAAAGTGGCAGTCAAATCGTGCGGCGGCGCCGACGGCTGTCACATCACGCAGACACTCGATGACGGCGGCGCGTTGAACTTCGAAATCGATGCGCGCAAGACGAATCCTAATTTCGTTTGCACGAAATGCCATGTGACGTTTGGGAAGGAAGCGTTGCCTGAGAATCACGCGCAGGCGATTCCGACTCCAAAGCCAAAAGCGAAGACGAATTGATGTTAGCTCCGTAGGAGCCGAATGTTTATAGAACGCAAAGATGAATGTGAATCCGCGCTCCGTAGGAGCGCAATGTTTCCGTTGAGCCAACGCCGCGACAACATTGCGCTCCTACGGAGCGCTGGACGACTACGCGGCTCCCGGTTCTATAAACATTTGGTCCCTACGGGACTTATCCCGATCGTCATCGCCTTGATCATCTGCACTCTCGGCGTCATCAATTCACGCGCTCACGTTGAATTAACCGAGCCCGAGTCCCCGCAGGAGCAAATGCAATTTCCCGAAGGCCTCGACTATTCAAAATTCCAGCACAGCAGCCGCAACCATTCACGGCTTCCATGTTTGCTTTGTCATCGGCGGGATTCGAACGCGCCGGTGCCCAAAAGGCCGGGAGCTTCGCAGCACTTGCCTTGCGCCGGTTGTCATGCGCAGCAATTTTCGAATTCGGAAAGTCCGATCTGCACAATCTGCCACGCCGATGTTAAGTCAGGTGCGCTGAAGCCATTTCCCACGCGCTTGATCAGTTTCCGGATGAAAGTCGCTCACGCCAGGCACATGTCGATGGGCAGCGTTAGCTGTAATACTTGTCATCGCGCCGCGCGCAGCGGTGTCGCGATGACCATACCGGCCGACTTCAATGCCCATACCATCTGCTATCGCTGCCACACGCCGCGCGCGCAATCAGGCGGACGCGACATTTCTTCGTGCGGTACGTGTCACCAGTTGGGTGGCTATTCGCGAACCTCGCAGAACATGCCGGCCTTCAATGTGGGCTTCAGCCACGCCCAGCACGACCCGAAGACAAACTGCAACGATTGTCACCAGGTGCGTGCCGGAATGCCCCAGCGAAGACAGGTCACGACGCCTGAGCCGCTCAATCATCACGCGACCGGACGCGGTCAAAGCTGTGCTACTTGTCATGACGGCAAGCGGGCTTTCGGCGACGACGACTTCACCGTCTGCAAACGTTGTCACACCGGCAGCGCCTTTCGATTTGGTTCCTGATCTGCTGTTGATTTCCTGAACACCTGCTGTTCATTTTCTCAACCTGAATTCATCGCGGATCTGCTGAACGGATCTGCGAAGCTCTCGATAATCTGTTTAAGACTTCAACTGTTGTCGCCCACGATTCGGTCGAGGCCTTCTTTAGTCGCGCCCTGAACCTTCATCATTTCAGCATTTACAGCTGCAGCTCGGTCTGATGCCGAGTTGGAATAGGCGTTGCTCTGAGCGTATGTGGAGCACATGTTTAGAGGGCGACGTGGACCAACTCGATCGAATCAGCAACTACCCGCGGCAGACACCGCCGACGATCTACTGCGTCTGGATGGATGCGGGCGTCGTCAATTACAAGTTGTGTGACCGTGGTTTTGATTGCGATCGATGCCCGCTTGATCAGGCGTTACATCGCCGTCCCTCTGAAAGACGTGCCAACCCGAAAGCGAAACTTACTGAAACGATTTTTCAGGACGGGAGGTGATCTATATGGTAGCCCTATTTGTAATTTTGACGATCGTCGTTTGCGTGAGTATCGACGGAGTCATCCAATTTCGCAAAGCGAAGCGAGAGCATGCGTCGCGCGAGCTTACCGAGCAACTCGTGACCGCTAATGCGCTGGCGGACCTTTCAGCGCCCGCGAATTTATTTCTCGATGGCGGTCACACCTGGGTAGAGGTCAAACCTTCAGGCGCGGCGATGATCGGTGTCGATGGCTTTGCTCAAACATTGATTGGAAGAATTGACGACATCGTTCTTCCGGAAGTCGGAAAAGAAATCAATCGTGGTGATCCGTTATTTACGGTCAAGCAGGACAACCATCGCGCGGCGTTTGCATCGCCGATTGACGGCACGGTCATCATGGTTGACCGAGAGCTGCCGTGGCATCCGGAAATGATCGAGCAAGACCCCTACAGAGAGGGTTGGATCTGCTCAATCAAGCCGCGCAATCTGGCTGACAATCTGAAACATCTATTTGCAGCCGATGAGGCGTGTAACTGGCTGAAGAGCGAAGCGCAAAGATTCCAGGATTTCTTTGCGGCCCAAACTATGGACCACACGCATTTGGGCCAAGTGCTACAAGACGGCGGCGAACTTGCCGGCGGCGTGCTTGAATTTGCGGATGAAGCGGCCTGGAAGCAATTTAACGAGATGTTCCTTCGTCCGCACGACAGGGCCAAGTGATTTGCGCCGAACTCAATCCCGAACGCGTGGGGAAAAGTCAGACGCGTTTGTGGACTTTCACCGAGTGCTTCGGGGTTGAGTTCGGTGGGCGATATTCCCCGCGACTTTCCGGCG
>CBFHBI010000640.1:0-2675 GCA_965653755.1 uncultured Blastocatellia bacterium | reverse complement strand
CGATCGCGCAGCATCGACGAAGCGACGTACATGGGATAAATGTCCGGCGAGGTAATCGGCGGCGCGGTGAAAAATCCCTGAATGTAATTCGTCGGCAAAGTGCGGCTGGTCACCTCGACAGACGAGGCATTGAAGACGAGCGGGGGCAGCACAGGCGCTTTGTAATCGCCGTGCGGTAATTTGCCGAGGCTCGCGGCGATGCGCGCTTTGAGCTGGTTCGCATCCAAATCGCCGACGATCACGAGCAACAGACGCGACGTTTGCATGACGCTCTTGTGATAAGCGCGGAGATCATCGGCAGTCAGCTTGGCGATCGTTTGCGCCGTGCCTTCAGGCCGGTTCAGATAAGGGTGCCCGATGTATGCAACCTTCTCCTGAAGACGTTGCAGGTACGAATCGGGTTCATCTTCGTCATCGCTCAAGCTGGAAACGAGGCGGCTCTTGACCAACTCGACATCTTCTTTGGTGAATGAAGGATTCAAAGCGACGTCGGCGAAGACGTCCCAGGACTTGTCGAAGTTCGCGCGGGTCGAAGTCATGGCCAGCGCCGAATAATCATAGTTCACGCTTTCGCCGATGACCGTGCCCATGCGCGCGAGTTCCTTGCGCATACGATCGCGCGGATAACCTGCGCTGGCTTCGCTGGCGACGTTGAGCATAAAGGCTTCGACGCCCGCGTTGTTGGCGGTAATGTTCTCGACTCCGCCGCGGATGTAAAGCTGCGCGGCGACGGTGAGACTTCCTTCGCGACGTTTCACCAAAACTTTCAAACCGTTGACATCGAATTCGGTGACGAGCGCGGCCTGGCGCGCGATGACGCTTTGAAAATCAGGAGCAGCGGCTTGCGTCTGATTGGTTTGTGTTTGGGCGAAGGCTGTTGTCGCTGTGAGGACACAAATTATTAGCGACAACAAAAACCATTTGAGATTTGAGATTCGAGATTTGAGATTTGTCATTTGAATTCTCTTTTCAATTTACCGCTTCACAGTCAATCGGATCGATTCGATGGCGCGCGCGCTTTATTAAATGACAAATGAGAAATATCAAATCTCAAATGTCAAATAATCTTTTACTGCCCGATCAGATCTTCAGGCGTGATCTTCGCCACTTGTTGTGACTGGTCTGAAATCAACGCCAAGCCGACGTGCGGCTTGCCCTGAATGTAGGTGCTGACATAGCGGCTGATGTCGGCGCGTGAAGTTCGGCGCAGATTCGCGAGATAGCCGCGGAAATAATCAACGCCCGTCGACGACCACCAGAAACCGAGCGTCTTCGCGTACTCGTCGAATTTCTCGCGCGAATACAGGTCGTCTGCTTCCAACAATCCCTTCGCGCTCTCGAGTTGATCGTCGGTGTAGTAATCCTTGTCGTTGAAGTGCGCGACTTCGTTATAGACGGCCTTGAGCGCGGCGCGGGCTTTATCGGGCGTGGTTTGAAAGACGATATTGATTGGGCCGACGTTGCGTTGCGTGTAGTAACCGATGTTGACGCCATTGACCAGGCCCGTGTCGACCAGGTCGCGTTGGAAGCGCGAGTCAGGTTGCGTCAGGATGAAAGAAAAAGTGTCGGCAGCGTAAGTGGCCGCATCATCTTTGCCGATCGACGGACCTTGCCAGCCGATTTCGACCAGCACGTTGGTGACTGGTTGCTTGATGACGTTGGCCTCGCTCTTCGCCAGGGGTGGATGTTCGACCAGCGGAAACTCGACGAAGGGATCTTTTTCACGACGCGGCCAGTCGCCAAAAAAATCCTGGGCCATCTTGTAAATGTCCGCGGTTTGCACGTCGCCGGTGACGACCAGCGCCGAATTGTTCGGCACGTAATAGCGGCCCTGAATCGTCCGCATCATCGCAGTCGTGGCCGTCGACACCGTCTCGCGATTTCCCAGAGGCTGTTTGCGGCTCGGATATTTGTAGAACAGCCGGTCGTTCATTTCCTTGTTCAGGTAGTAAACCGGCTCTGATTCGTTGCGATCGATTTCGCCGATCACGACCTGCCGCTCGCGCTCGAATTCCTGCTGATCGAAAGATGGAAAACGGGCTGCGTCGCGCATGAAGTTCATGGCGGCGCGGACGTTTGGACTGGTCGTGGTGAAGTAATATTCAACGACTTCTTCGCGCGTCTCACCGTTGTAGGCAATGCCGAGCTGGCCAATCCTTTGCAGGTACTCCTCCTGGTTAGCAATGGCGGCGTTCTTTTTGAAGAACATGTGCTCGTAAAGGTGCGACAGGCCGTTCAGCTCAGGCGGTTCGGTGAACGAACCGTTGCGCACGGCTAACTCGATCGTCACCACCGGGACCGAATGATCTTCGAGCACGATCACTTCGAGTCCGTTCGCGAGCACCTTGCTGGGAATGTCGGCCGCGGCCATCGCAACGCGCGCGATGGACGGCGCCGCGGCGACGCGGGCGAGGGCGCCCGCGTTCCCAGCGTTCAGGTTTATTTGAATTGAACTTGGCCGCGCCGTCAGCGGCGTGATGAAAGAAAGGACCAGCGCCAGAACCAGGAATAATCTCTTCACGTTAACTCCATCTCTTCTGCCTCGTGCTCTTTGCCTGGTGGCCGAGGCATACAAACTTTTGAATTGGTGGTCGCAAATGTGCACGACCAATCTACCATAAAGACATTGTCACTTTGGAGTGCGCCGGCAACGACGGCGCTTTGGATCGATAGCG
>CBFHBI010000639.1:0-2682 GCA_965653755.1 uncultured Blastocatellia bacterium | reverse complement strand
GCTGGTTCCCTGAATCGGCGCGTTCTTGCCGTTGCGCTGCGTCATCGAAACCTGTTGGCGATCGGACGGATCGTAATTGAACTTGACGAGCCGGCCTGAGCCGGTGCGCGCTTCCTTGTCGCTGACGGCGCGGTTCGCTGATTCGCGAAGATACGTGTCGAGTTTCCGGTAGGTCGCAAAATATTTTCGCAGCACATTTTCGGACTCGCTCTGCCCAAGTCCCGTCATCATCGAAAACCTCTGAGCCCCAATCCCGTAAACGACGCCAAAATTCAAACGCTTCGCAAAGTCGCGCTGCTCTTTCGTGACCTGATCCGTCGAAACGCCGAAAACCTGCGCCGCCGTTACTTTGTGAAGATCGGCGCCGGACCGGAATGCGTTCGTGAAAGCTTCGTCACCGGAGAATTCAGCCAGGATGCGAAGTTCAATCTGCGAATAATCGGCGATGACCAAACGACGCGATTCAGGATGGCCCATGAAGCAGCGTCTATACTCAGGGGCGTGCGGCACTTGTTGAATGTTCGGGTTCGTACAAGCGAAGCGTCCTGTCGGCGCACCTATCTGACGAAAGTCTGCGTGCAGCCGGCCAGTCTTTGGGTTGATGAACTCGATCATGTTCTGACCGTAGCTCGTCAAAGCTTTTTGCATCGTGCGATATTCAAGCAGTTTCGCGACGACCGGATATTGCGCGGCCAGCGGTTGCAACTTCCAATTGCGCGTCGAATCCGGCAGCGGAATTCCCAGACGTGTTTAGGCTTCGCTAACCTGCTGTTGCGAATCGAGATTGATGTTCGCCCGCGGTGGTCCAAACAACGACGCCTGGGCCACGCCTTCGCCGAGCATCTCCTGCAATTCATTTGCCAGCTCGCCACGCTTCTCTTCAACGATCGCGAGTTGCTCCAGCCAACGCTGCTTGTGCATAAAAAAGCCGGCGAGTTCCAAATCGACAACCGGCATGACACATTCGAATTCCAACTGCGCGCATTGAATCAACCCGAGGGACTTAATCCTTTCGATCAACTTTTCGCGCAGCGGAATCAGCACTGCTGCATCTCGCGCAGCGTACTGTAACTGAGCTTCAGACAATTCGAATTCCCAGTTGCTGAGACGTTCAGTCTTGTCCACAGCTTCATTGAGATATCGCCCGGCGATCGCTTCCAGCCCATGACGCTCTTCGATATCGCCGGCCGAGACGAGTTGACTCGCGAGTAACGTATCGAACAATCCAACGATATCGACGCCGAGATTATGCTTGAGGAATTTCGCGTCGAACTTTGCGTTGTGCGCAATCTTGATCGGCCGCGGCGAAGTTAGCAGTGTGCGGAGCGGCGCGAACGCTTCGCTTCTTTTCGGATCAGAATCAGCAAAGCGATTTAAATCGATGATGTAAACGCCGTCCGGCGTCGCCAATTGAATCAGACGCAGACGCGCGAGATAAGGATCGAGATCGGTCGTCTCTGAATCGAGGCCAATTGCTTGTCTGGTTGAGAGATCATCGACCGCGCGGCGCAGTTCTTCGGCGGTTGTGATTAATTCATAGCGCGTATTCATTCACAAAAGATTTAGCCATAAATTGCTGGAGACACCTAGTGTGTCAGAAGCCCGACCGTAAGGGAGGGCACCTGAATGAGATCAGACTTGAGGCTAAGGAGTTCGTTGTGCGACTCGCCCTCCCTTACGGTCGGGCTTCTGACATGTACCGTTTCGCGCCGATCAAATAAACGACTGACTCATCACCAGGAACAAACGCAGAATGAATCGTATTGGCAGGAAGGAAATCTCGATCGCCGCCGCGGAGCTGGTAAGTCTCATGACCGACGCGAAGTTCCAGCGTGCCGCTGATGATCCAATGCGATTGGTCTTCCGCATGGGCGTGTGGTCCATACGTCGTTCCAGGCTCGTCGCTCCATTGAAAGACGCTGTAGCCTTCGCTTTGCAGAATGCGTTTGAGATCGGCGGCGTCCGGCGCAGCGTCGTCGGCCCATCGTTCTACTTGAATACTCATGCTAATGCGACGAACGCGCCGGCGTGGCACGATTTGTCTGATGAACGGGCGCTCTTGAACTGGTCGTGAACCAGCCGCGCCACCAACCCACAACTCCCGCCAGCAACAATGCGAAGACGATCGTCAGCGCGAACGCCACCTTGATCGCGACGCGCAAGATTCGCCGCGCCAGGAAAGCAAACGCCACCACACAGACGATCATGATGACGGCGACTGCGCCTGAACCGAGCAAATAATCCATTAGTGCTTTTTGTAATTTGCGCGAATGGTGGTCTTGATGTTGCCGCGCACGTTGAAGTCGCCCTCGATCTCGACGCTCAGAGGATCGCAAGCGCTGACAAAGTCTTCGAGGATCAGATTAATGACGTGCTCGTGAAAGACCTTCACGTTGCGAAATGAATTGATGTAGAGCTTCAGACTCTTCAACTCGATGCAGCGTTCGTTCGGCACGTACTCGAGGCGAATCGTAGCGAAATCAGGAAAGTCTGAGAAGGGACAGATGCAGGTGAATTCCGGAATTTCAAAATCGATTTTGATGTCCTTGCCGGGGAATTCATAAGCAAAGGTATCGAGCGGATAAAGATTCATCTCCGCGCGCGGCGTCGATTGAATGTCGAGACGTGGCTGGGTCGGTGCTGGTAGTGGCGTACTCATCTCAGAATATTTGTAACGCCATC
>CBFHBI010000638.1:0-2700 GCA_965653755.1 uncultured Blastocatellia bacterium | reverse complement strand
CCGCGGCGCGATCGCAGGTTAGGAGAATTTGATGCCCCGTCGTGCTACTGCCAGAGACACTCAACCCTCTTCGAACGCATCTCGCCGAATAGTCTTTGTGTCGATAGGTTTGGTGCTGTGGATGCTTCTGATTGGCGGTCGTCTGGTCCAACTGCAAATCCACCGTCACGACGAACTCGCCAGTCGGGCTCGCAATCAGCAGATGAGTGCGATCGAAACCGCGCCCACGCGTGGCCAAGTGCTCGATCGGCAGGGACGCGAACTCGCACGCAGCCTCGACACTGAATCGTTCTACAGCGACCCATCGGAATTGAAGAACGTCGAAGAGACGGCGCGCAAGATCGCCTCGATCACAGGCGTCGACCGCGAAGATTTAGTTAAGCGATTCAACGACGCCCAGGACGCCAACAAGAAATTCATCTGGATTGTTCGCCGTCTCGAGATGGAGCGCGCGGCGAAGCTCGACGCGTTGGAACTGGACGGCGTCTATTCGCGCAAAGAGCCGAAGCGTTATTACCCAAATGACACTCTGGCTGCGCACGTGCTTGGCTTCGTCGGCACGGATGAGATCGGCCTGGGCGGCGTCGAGCAATCGTACAACGAAAAGATTCGCGGCGAAGCCGGCAAAGTTTATCTCGAACATGATCGCGATCAGCGGACGTTCGAAAGTTATGAGGTTCAGCCGCATCCAGGACAAACGATCGTGCTCACCATCGATCAACTAATCCAATATCGAACTGAACAGGCATTGACTGAAGCGGTGCAGCGCACCCACGCGAAATCGGGTAGCGCAATCGTAATGGATCCTCACACCGGCGAGATTCTCGCACTCGCGAACTCACCGACATTCAATCCTAATCAGCCGTCTGCTGGCGCTGAAGCGCGCGCGAATTTCGCGCTGCAAAATATTTATGAGCCAGGATCCACTTTTAAGATCGTGGCCTACTCGGCGGCGGTCGAAAAGGGCTTGGTTACGCCCGACGATAAGATCGATTGTCAGAACGGATCGATTACCGTAAACGGGCGTTTGGTCCATGACACTCATGCTTATGGCGTATTGACCGTGGCGGATGCGCTGGCGAAATCGAGCAACGTGGGCGCCATCAAACTTGGGTTGATGGTCGGAAATGACTCCATGTACGACTTTATGAAGCGGCTCGGTTTTGGATCGCGCACGGGAATCGATCTCGCCGGCGACTCGCCGGGCATTCTCCGGCCGGTCGCGCGTTGGCAGCCAACGTCGATGGGATCGCTGGCTATCGGACAAGAAGTTGGCGTGACGCCGCTGCAGATGGCTGCGGCTTATTCGGTCCTGGCAAACAACGGAAACTGGATCAAGCCGCACATTGTCCGCGAGTTGCGCAGTCCCGACGGCGCAGTCACGTTTCAGGCGAAGGTTGAGGCGCGGCCGGCCCTGAAGCCGGAGACTTGTGCAGCGCTCCGCACGATGATGGAAGGTGTGACCGTGCGCGGCACGGCGAAGAAAGCGCAGCTCGAAGGTTACACCGCCGCCGGTAAGACAGGCACGGCCCAGAAAATCGATCCGAAGACACATGCGTACTCAGCTTCGAAGTACATCGGCTCATTCGTCGGGTTCGCGCCCGTCAACAATCCAGCCGTCGTTATCATTGTAGTGATCGACGAACCGGAGGGTGCGCATCACGGCGGCGACGTCGCCGCTCCGGTCTTTCGCGAGATCGCTGAACAGGTTTTGCCGGAACTCAACGTCGAGCCCGACACCGAAATCAAATCGGCGCCTCCGTTGATCGCCGGCATTTCAAGACCCTCGCCCCAGCAGACGAAAGAAGACACCGCGCAAGTCGAGCGCCGTGAAGAGACTTTGCCGAAAGTCGTCGCCGCGAAAAGCTTCGGCGGCCGGACAAGTGAAGTGGTCTTCGCGATGGCGACCAACCATGGAGCGATGATGCCCGACTTGCGCGGCCAAAGCGTGCGCGATGCTTTGCGCATGTGTGCGCAACTTGGTTTGAAATTGGAAGCGCACGGCGATGGTTTCGCGGCCCAGCAATATCCGGCGGCCGGAAGCGAAATAAATTCGGGACAAACGGTGCGCGTCGATTTCGCGCGGCGGAACTGAGTCGCCAATTGTTTAGACGAAGGCGTTGCCTTCGTCGGCGGGCAACGCCCGCCGCTAAACGGAGCGATGCGGTAAACTGATAATGTGAATATCAAAACTGCAGCAGAGTTAATGGGCGCGACGACTGACGGTCTTAGTGCTGAGTTGTTTGATAAAGAAATATTGGATTTTTCGATTGATTCGCGCACAACCGAAGTGGGTGAATTGTTCTTCGCGTTATCGCAACCGGATTACGAGCGTGCCGGCTTTAATGGCACGTTCGCCGATGCGCACAGCTTTATCGCCGGCGCACTTGACCGTGGCGCGGTCGCGGCTGTCGCTCGTCGCCAACGGGTCGAAGGATCTGACGACATGCAAGCATTGATTGATCGCCTGCTGATCGTTGATGACGTGATCGCCGCGCTGCAAACGCTGGCGCGCAAAGTTTACGAGCAGTGGGCCAAGCCGGTAATTGGCATCACCGGCAGCGCCGGCAAGACGACGACGAAGGAACTGACGGCGCATGTTTTGTCGCAGACAGGATTTCGCGTACTGAAGAGCGAGCGGAATTACAACAACAATCTTGGTCTGCCGGTATCGGGTTTGCAGATGGTCAGTCGCGGCCG
>CBFHBI010000637.1:0-2715 GCA_965653755.1 uncultured Blastocatellia bacterium | reverse complement strand
GAGGTTCGCGGGCATCCTGCCCGCCTCTTCGATCCCGTCTCTACCGCTCGGGGTTCTGACACGGCTTGCCTGGCGCGGCGCGAGAATCACGTAACGCAGGCCTTCATCAATCAGCGCCGCCATCACGCGATCGTTGCACGCGGTTTCGGGCAGCCAAAGCGCTTCTGCGTCGCGTCCGAATCGAAACCGGAAATCCGCCAAGCCCCAGCGGATCTGCGTTCGCAGGTCTCGTTCGTTGCAAAGCGGAAGGATCGCGTGGCCGTAGGCCTGCGCGATCGCGTTCCCATGACCGTTACGCTGCACAGCGCTCTCGCGATCAGCTTCAAGAATGCGCGCGTAGGTAGAGGTGTGATGCTGCTCCAGCCAACTTAATAACGTTGGACCGAAGTTGAAGCTCAGGTGAGAATAGTTATTGATGAACTGATCGTCGGGGCCCGCGTCGCCGACGCGCACGAAGGCATTCGCGCGATAACATTCGAAGTGAATGCGTTCATTCCAATCGTGAAACGGCGCCGCGCTCGGCTGCTCTTCGATTACGCCCGTCCAGGGGTTCTCGCGCGGAGGTTGGTAGAAGTGGCCGTGGACGATCAGCGCGGGCATGAAAATATTTAGCCACAAAAAAGCGCAAAAGGCACAAAGCGCTGCGAACTGAATTGCGTGAGGACGTACTTTTGCGACAATCGGTCCGTAAGGATTCCTGGGTTCAGAAGAGTTGTGAATCGCGACGGCGTTTTCAAATTACGTCTTGCTTCTGCCGTACATATCGAAGCCGACTGCGGCCACCAGCACGCCGCCTTTGACCACGTACTGGGCCCAGTTCTCCACGTTCAAAAGCGACATGCCGTTGTCGAGGCTCGCCAGGATCAGGGCGCCGAGGACGGCGCCAAAGACCGTGCCGCGCCCGCCCATCAGGCTCGTGCCGCCGATCACGCAAGAGGCGATGGCATCGAGTTCCATCAGAGTTCCGGCATCGGGCGAAGCACTGCCGACGCGGGCCGTGTGCAGGATCGAAGCCAGCCCGGCCAGCGCTCCCATCAAACAAAACGCAGCCAGAATGTATCGCTTCAAATTGATTCCTGAGAGTCGCGCCGCATCGGGATTGCCTCCAATCGCGTAGAGATAGCGACCGAAGGTCGTGTTGGCGGTTAGAAAAGCTCCGGCCAGCGCGACGCCCAGCAGAAAGATAACCGGAATGGGCAAGCCGCCGGCCTTGTTCATCAGAATAATGAATCCGATGATGACCAGCGACGGCACCACTGTGCGCGCCGCGGTAGAGGTCGCGGTGATAGTCTTCAAGCCGTGCCGTTGTCGTGCCCGATTACGACGCAGATTGGTCAGAACGATGAGCACGATCGCGAGCACGGCTAAACCAAATCCAAGGCGCGGATCGACAATATCGCGGCCCAGCGATCGAAAGAAGGGAAGTTCGACCGGAATGGTTGCTCCCTTGCTCAATTTCAAAATGACCCCGCGCCACGCCTGCAGCCCACCGAGTGTGACGATGAAGGACGGAATGTTCACGTATGCCGTGAGCGTTCCTTGCAGAGCGCCAATCAGCAACCCAGTGACAATCGCGGCCGCGAGACACGGCACGAGGCCCCAGCCCTGAGTCATCGCCGCGATGCCGCCGGCCAGACCCACGACTGCGCCGACTGACAAATCGATGTTGCCGCTGACGATCACCATGAGCATGCCGACGGCCAACACCCCAGTCACGGCGGTTTGCTGCAACAGCTTCGAAAAGTTGATGGCGCCGAGAAAGATTCCGTACGGATGGTTTTGATCGATTGTGGCCCACTGAAAGAATAGCCAAATGACGATCAATGCGAGCAGCATCGTATAGGCCCGCAATGCCGAGGTGCGCAGTTTGATTCTGGGGGTTGAAGTTTCGCTCATGACTATGCCGCGCGGCGCACACGACCCGTGTCGCAAGACATCACTGCTTCGGGCGTTGCGTCAGCTCGGGTGAATTCGCCGGTTATTTGTCCTTCATGCAATACGATGATGCGATCTGAAAGTCCGAGTACTTCCGGAAGCTCGGACGAAACCAAAACGATCGCCAGACCGCCGTCAGCCAGGCGATTAATCTGGGCGTAGATCTCCTGTTTCGCGCCCACGTCGATGCCACGCGTTGGCTCGTCAAGAAAGAGTACACGCGGATTAGTCAGCAACCATTTCGCCAGGACCACCTTCTGTTGATTGCCACCGGAAAGCGTGCCAACTACCGTGAATACCGAGTTCGCCTTGATGCGCAAATCGTTTCCAGCACGTTCGCCGGCCGCCGCTTCGGCATCTTCATTCGTGACGAAGCGCCCCGAAAGTTTGCGCAAACCGGCGAGAGTCATGTTCCGCAAAATCGTCTGGTCCAGTATCAGTCCATATCGCTTTCGATCTTCAGTGACAAAGCCGATACCTTGATCGATAGCGTTATTTGGATTGTTGATTTGCACCTGTCTGCCGTTCACTAAGACTTCTGCTGACTTGCGTCCCGCGTGCGCGCCGAAAATCGCCATCAACAATTCGCTGCGGCCGGATCCCATCAGCCCGGCGATGCCGAGGACCTCTCCTTTGCGCGCGGCGAAGCTGACGCGATCGACCAGCAGCTTGCCGGGGACCGACGTGTCTTCGACGGTAACGTCGCGGACTTCGAAAATGATTTCACCGCGGTCGTGCCGGCTCTCGGGAAATATCTGATCGACGGCGCGGCCGACCATC
>CBFHBI010000636.1:0-2721 GCA_965653755.1 uncultured Blastocatellia bacterium | reverse complement strand
ACCGCGAATGTTCGGATAGAAAATCGCAAAGCCGCGCGCTGCCAGCAACTGTCCCCAACTCTCGATCGAGTCCGACCACGCGCCGGTTGGCCCACCGTGAATGAGCGCGATCAGCGGCGCGCGCGTACCCGCCACGTAACCCTTCGGTTTGATCAGCGCGCCTTCGATTTCGAGTCCGTCAAAACTCTTATAGCGAAACCACTCCGGTTGGAGGAATGTCAGTTGCCGCAGGTTCTTATTGAAATCGGAAACACGCTGGAACGATTTGCCTGCATCCCATAACCACAGTTCCTCCGGCTCGGCGGCACTGCTGCCCACAAACGCCACCTGGGAGATTGAGTAATCAAAGCTGCGTGGATTGACCGGGAATTTCGGGGCAGGATTGACTTTTCCGTCAACGTTAATAGAGGCGAGGTTCGTCTTTGCACCATTCTGAATCGTCGCGACGACAAGGTCGCTACCGTTCCATGAGTAATTGAGAACCGGGCGATCCAACGACGCGGAAGTCAAATTTCGAATCTTGCCATCGGCAAGCGTCAGCAGAAATAGATCATGCGGCGATGGTCCATCAAGCGGCGCCGCGACAAACACGGCGCTCTTGCCATCCGGCGAAACTCGTAAACGGCCCAATGGTCCGCGCGGGGCCGCAACTTCGGTTAGCTTTCCGTCCGCAAGGTTGATCGAATAAATCCGATTCGTTTCGACGTCGGATTCAGGATGATCGGTCGCGCTGGCGATCATCGTCGTGCCATTCGGCAGCCACTCGGCTTCGTTGATCCGCCAACGGCCAGAAGTTACCTGGCGCAACTTGCCCGTTTCAGGATCCAACAACCAAAGCCGGCGCAAATGATCGTCACGATCGACGACGCGCGCATCGTCTTTGTCTCGGTCTTTTGCTTCTTCCGCGGGCGTTCTCGGTTCAGATGCGAAAAAAGCAATCTGTTTTCCATCTGGCGACCACGAGAAGTTATCGATCTCGTGCTTAGTTTCGAGCAGGCGCGTCGCTTCGCCGCCATTCATCTGGATCGCATAAATCTGACGCGCGTCATCGCGATTAGAAATAAATGCCAGCCGCTTGCCATCGGGCGACCAGCGCGGCGTGTCCTCGCCCTTTGCAGAATTAGTAAACTGGCGCACCTCTTTTGTCTTCACATCCAAGAGCCAAATGTGCCGCGCGCGGGTCGTGCCCTTGACCGGTTCAGTCACGACGAAAGCGAGGTATTGACCGTCAGGCGAGAAGTGCAGATCGGAAATTGTTCGCTGGCTGAGCAGTATTTGTGCCGGCGTTAATTGGACCGGCGTAGCGCTTGGAGTTGCGCTCGGTGACGGCGTCGGCGACGGCGTTTGGGCTTCAGCGGTGAATCCAATCGAAAGCAACACCGAAGTTAACAGCGAGAGATTTCGCAAGTAGAGCTTCAAGTTTCGTCTTCCTCACTTCCGAGTATTCATATGCGTGAGTCACCTCACGGCAGCCCGAAGGGCTGTAAGAGAGTAGCCGGTGGTCGCAGCGGAGCGAAGACCACCGGACCTTCAGCAAGAAACATCAGCACCCTGGAAGGGTGCCAGAAATTCTATAGGAGTCTCGCACCCCTTCAGGGTGCGAATCTGCTCTATCCTAACCGGTGGTCTTCGCTGCGCTTGGACCACCGGCTACTCTCTCGCAACCCATCGGGTTGCACCTGACACGAGACCACAGCTTTGTATTGGCTGTTATGCTCGCAAGTCAAGTTACGTTATTATCCGCCGCATTATGTGCACAGCTTCGACGCTTCTAATTGCTCCTGACTCCCGAGCCCTGACGCCTGCTTTATGATTGTTCACCTTATCGACGGCACGTACGAATTATTTCGCCACTTCTACGGTCTGCGCCGGTTTCACAAAACCGATCCGCCGTTCGGCGCCGTCAGCGGTGTGCTCAGCACGATCGTGAAAATGATCGAGGACGGCGCCACGCACGTGGGCGTCGCGACCGATCACATCATCGAATCGTTTCGCAATGAATGTTGGGCGGGATATAAGACCGGCGCCGGCATCGACCGCGCATTGTTCGCTCAATTCCATCCCCTCGAAGAAGCGCTCGACGCGATGGGGGTCACGGTGTGGCCCATGGTTGAATACGAAGCCGATGACGCGTTGGCGGCCGCAGCGCATACGGCCGCCAAAAGTAAACGTGTCGATAAGGTTTGCATCTGGACTCCGGACAAAGACCTCGCGCAGTGCGTAGTTGGCGATCGCGTCGTGCAAATCGATCGACGCCGAGACGAGATTCGCAACGCGGACGGAGTGCGCGCGAAGTTCGGCGTCGCGCCGGAATTCATTCCGGATTATCTCGCGTTGGTGGGCGACAGCGCCGACGGCTATCCGGGAATAAAAGGTTTGGGGCCGCGAACGGCGGCGGCGCTAATAAATCGCTGCGGACACATTGAAGATTTTCCCGCTGACGTTCTGTCGGCAAGTAATCGCGATCTCGCGTTGCTCTTTAAAGACCTCGCCACGTTGCGCATTGAGATTCCGCTGTTCAAGCGCGTGGACGAATTGAAGTGGAATGGGCCAACGTCATCGTTTGAATCGATAGCGAAAAAGATCGATGCGCCGCGCCTATTCGAACGGGTTCAGCGATTATCCCGCGCAGAGAGGTAGCTCGTCTTTTCTTTAGCCCAGCCGTTTACGGCTGGGATTCGGTTCCAATAAGTCCAAAAGCCCCATTAATGGGGCTTTCAT
>CBFHBI010000635.1:0-2723 GCA_965653755.1 uncultured Blastocatellia bacterium | reverse complement strand
CGGTCCTGGGATAATTGGGCTTGCGTGTTTCGAAGCCATGAACCGCGGAGCAGTTGGACGGTTCTTTGTTACTTTTGGCCGCGTGCCATTCTTCTTTTATCTGCTGCAATGGTTCACTGCCCACACGATTGCAATTATCCTGCACGCTGCCTTTGGCAAACCTGTGCGCTGGTTGTTTCAGACTCCGATTGAATGGTTCACGCATCCGCCGACGGGCAATGGTTTTCCGCTGTGGGTCGTTTGGTTGAGTTGGATAACGGGCGTGTTGCTGTTGTATCCGTTGTGCAAGTGGTTCGCCGGCGTGAAAGCGCGACGGCGGGATTGGTGGTTGTCTTACCTGTAAGGACTCAAGCGATGCGTCCGTCGCAAAAAATTCCGCGCTGGTTCTGTCTTGTGCTCGTGGCAATTCTGGGCCACGGTATTCGCGTGGCGGGGCAACGGCCGTCACCAGCCGAGACAGGATCGACGAAGCCCTCTCCTTCGCCGGTCAAACCAGAAACAGAGATCAATGAAGGCGACATAGTTCGGGTCAATACGACCCTGGTCACGGTTCCGGTAACCGTTTTCGATCGCAAGAACCGCTATCTCACCGATCTTCCCAAGCAACAGTTTCATGTTTTCGAAAATGGCGTCGAACAGGGACTCGCTTATTTCGCGCCGGTGGACAAGCCGTTTATGGTAGCGCTGCTTTTGGACATCAGCGACTCGACGCAGGAACAGCTCAGCTTGATCCAGGAAGCAGCGATCGCGTTCATTGATTCGCTCAGGCCGGACGATCAGGTTTTCGTCGTCGCGTTCGACAGCCGGGTGCGCTTGTTGGCCCAGCCGCAAATGAAGCGGCGGGCACTGCGAGATGCGATTCGGGCCCTGCAATCCGGTCACGGCACCAGTCTTTACGCGGTGGTGGATGAAACGATTAAAGAGTTTCCCAACGCAATTTCCGGCCGCAAGGCGATGGTTTTGTTGACCGACGGAATCGACACGACAACACCCCTGACCATGGCGACCTTCAAAAGCAGCGTTGAGCGCGCGGAGCAATCCGACGTCATAATCTATTCGGTGCAGGTCAATGCGCCGCCGGAGATCAACGCTGGAGATATGGGAAACACTGAGCTTAAGTATCGTTTTCCCCAAAGCAAACCCGGGCCTCTGGTCGCCGCAGAATATGCGCGGGCGAGTGACTATTTGCATGAACTCGCGAATAAAACCAGCGGCCAGCTTTATGCCGCTGCGGATCTGAAGCGACTCACTCAGACATTCACCAAGGTTGCGGACGATCTGCGCCGGCAGTACAGCCTCGGTTATTACCCGAAGACGACACCGCACGCGGGCGAAACACGGGAGATCAAAGTCACAGTCGATCAGCCGCATGTTACCGTCCGCGCGCGATCGAATTATGTGTGTTGTCGGAAGACCCCGGACGGCTGAGCGTCCCTCGTTTTACTGCACCTCAAAACGCGTCTGCTGCGCGGCGCTGGTCTTCGCGACGCGATCGATGACAGTGACCATCAACAAATACCGGCCGGCCGGAAGTTGATGCAGCGACAAGGTGCCGCCAAAGCCTAAGCCTCGCGCGGATTGATTGTCCGGTACTCTTTGAAGTGGGGTAGTAATTACCGGCTGCCGATCGCGCAGAATCTGAAGTTGAATGGCGACATCCGTCTTCGAATTATCTACTGAAGCATTAAAGATGTGTCCATCGAAACGAAGACTGGAGTCGCGGGCAAAACGGTGATCGACAACGGAGCGCGACGTATTAACGCCGGCGTGCGCGTTTGCGGCCGAGACCTCACTTAATCCGATGGTGCTGACGGTTAGTTTATGTGCATTTAAATCGGGAATTTCGATCCATTCATTCGTGCTTCCGGCCTTGCCGCTCTTCTGATCGCGCGCTCCGACGCGCACCTGGTAAAGACCGGGTTCCAAAGAAACTCGATGCTTATAAACCACGCCCTGGCCGGGAACTCGCGCGTCCGCGGCGCCCGCGGGTGTGACGGTTACTTCCTGCTGAAAACTGGAACCCACTTTGCCCTGAGCGTTGTAAACGAAACCTGCGAGATCAACCACCGCCTTTTCCTGACCATCCGTCGAGGAGAACGACAGCACGTCGATTTTCACTTCGATCGTAATCGACAGAGACGTTTCCTTGTCGGTCACGGCGGGATATTGAAGATCCAATGCAACCGGCAGATCGCGCGGCGGAAAAGTTGCGGCGATGGCTTGGTTGAGTTTTGCGCGCGGAGTACCGCTGACTGTTTCCGGCTTGCTGTTGGGAACGGCCGCGCTCGCGATTGATTTGGAAACCGAATTCTGTCGCAGCCGCACGACGGCATCCGGCCGTTTCGTCAAACTAATATCGATGTGATGCGCTTTTCTTTGGTCCTGCTCGTCATGATCGGATCGCCACACCAAAAGGTAGTACACGGAAGTTTCCTTTAACGCTTCCTCGAGACTTTTGTCTGGCGCGTTCGTGTCGAAAATCGTGCGGCCGCCGGTTTCGAGAGCGAGCGTGGTCATTGGCTGCCGGCTGGCCCATAATTCATTCTTCGATTCGCGATCGAGAATGCCCGTCGGGTCGATGGCCATCTGTTCGCCGGGCGCTGGCGCGCCGGTAGTTAATCCGCGCGCGTCAAGGGAATAAATGACGACGCCGTTCCGCGCGGCTTCCGCGCTAATCGACTCCAAATCGTCTCGGATGGCTGAGTTGCGATCGTCAAAGAAGA
>CBFHBI010000634.1:0-2733 GCA_965653755.1 uncultured Blastocatellia bacterium | reverse complement strand
ATTCGTGCGAAGTACCCTTGGGGATTACCGCAATGGTGAGTTTCTTCGCGTTACTCTTCGATCGATTGCAAGCAAAAGAAACGATCAGCGTTAGGCTGAGAAAAATAAAAAGTGTTTTGCGCATAGTTTTTGTCTTACCGATTTCCGTTTTCGAAGCCGCACTTGTGCGGCCAGCGACGCCGGGCAAGTCCGCATCTAAGCGATCAAAACTCAAGGGTGGTCGTCATGCAACGTATCAGCTCTCAACCACGATTACGTACAGCTCTTTAGGCCCATGCACGCCCACCGTCAGGGTCAATTCAATGTCGGCAGTGCGCGACGGGCCGGTAATGAAACTGATCGCCCGGCTCAAAGATGCGGCTACATCTCGGTGCAATCTGTCCAGCGCTTGCCCAATCGTCGAACAAAAATCTTCTGCTTTGATTACCGCGATGTGTACAGGCGGCAGGAGTGAGACGAGACGATGTCGCTCCTTCTCAGCTTCGAGAACCAGCGTGCCGGTTTCCGCAATAGCGGCCTGCGCCGTCGTAATCCCCACATCATAATTGAACAAGTCGGATGGTAATGGATTAACTGTAATCTCTTCCGCGTCGAGATGCTGAGCAAGCGCGAAGACGATTGGCGCATCGGATAAAGCCACCCTTAGCCTCGCGTTTTGTGCGCGAAGCTCGCGAATGATTTCCGTCAGCGCCTGACGCGCCTCGTCTTCATCGCGCACCACGACGCAATGACCGCCGACAGATTCGAGCCGCTCGCGAAACATCGCGACGGGAGAAAGATCTCCGTTCGCAGACGGTGCGAAGTTCGCAACTTTCGCGAATGTCGCCACCTGAGAATCATTCGCAGGCAGACGCGCGCTTTCGGCAAGATGAGCGCGAATCGAACCTATGATCGTTTCACGGGCTTGATTGTTCGTTTGGGCCACGGAAGCCATCACAATGTTGCGCCCTTCCTCATCATCGATTTACCGTTCTGTTCTCGCCACAGTTGCCGAAATGATTTCGCTTCGACGGGCCGCAGATCGCGCGCGCTGGTCCAAGCCGCCAAAGGTGGAGCGAAGGCTGCCACGAGACCTCCGACTTTGCCAATTCGATCTCCACGAACGACTAATCTTTGAAAGAAGCGAGCTGTCATGGCTGACAATTCGTACCAGCGCGGCCTCGTCATCACTGCCGCCCAAACCTTGAACGCCAGTCGTTCGCTCAATTTTCTTTTGACAGGTGTTGACCTCTGATCTCTGACCTCTGATCCCTCCGTGATTTCCGCGCGCAAATGCAGCAGCAGCTCGGGAATATCGATCTTCACCGGACAAACTTCGCGGCAGGCGCCGCAGAGGCTCGAGGCATATGGCAATTGCGCCGCTTTCTTCAGGCCGATCAACTGCGGCGTAATGACGGCGCCGATCGGACCAGGATAAACCGAACCATACGCGTGACCGCCAATTTGTTGGTACACCGGACAGGCATTCAGACACGCGCCACAACGAATGCAGGCAAGCGATTGCCGCGTCGTCGGATGCGAGAGCATTTTCGAGCGGCCGTTATCGAGTAGAACGATGTGCAACTCATCCGGGCCTTCGCCTTGCGCCGTGCGTTTGGTTCCTGTGATCAGCGATTGGTAAGACGTCAAGTGCTGCCCCGTTCCAGAACGCGGCAACAGTTTAAGAAAGACTTCGAGATCGGCAAATCGCGGAATGACTTTTTCGATTCCCATCACCGCGATGTGTGTCTTCGGCACGCTGGTCGTAAGGCGTATGTTGCCTTCGGTCTCGAGAATCAGGATGGTGCCGGTTTCGGCCACGGCAAAGTTCACTCCGCTGATGCCGATGTCGGCGGCCGCGAACTTCTCACGCAGCACCCGCCGCGCCGTAATCGTCAACGCCGAAATGTCATCGGTGGGAGCGATGCCCAGTTTTTCGACAAACAGATCGGCGATTTGATGTCGTGTCTTATGAATGGCCGGGGCGATGATGTGCGATGGCGTTTCGCCGGCCAGCTGAATGATGTACTCGCCGAGATCCGTCTCCAACGCTTCAACACCCGCTGCGGCGAGCGCGTCGTTAAGATGAATCTCTTCGGTCGTCATGCTCTTGCTCTTGACGACGAGCTTTGCGCCGCGCTCACGCGCCAGCCGCTTCACGATCTCGTTGGCTTCCGTCGCATCAACGGCCCAGTGAATTTGCGCGCCCGCCTTTTCCGCGTTCGCCGTGAATAGTCCAAGATATCGATCGAGATGCAGCAGCGTCTCGTCTTTGATGCGACGCGCTTCCGCGCGCAAGTCTTCCCAATTCGCGACGCTGCGCGCCGCGGCGACCCGCCGCGTGGCAAACAATGACGTGGCATTTCGCAGCGCGCCCCGCAACTGCGCGTCATGCAGAGCCGCCCGCGCGTTAGCATCGAAGGTTTCGCTGGTTAAGTGCTCCATTGAAAACTCGGGGCAGTAGCCCGACCGTCAGGGACGGCGTAATGGTCCCGGTATGCGCCCTCCCTAACGGTCGGGCTACTGCCCCACTTACTGACTCGCCAACAATTCCGCCAGATGCATCACGCGCACCTTCGATCCAATTCGCGACAGTCGTCCGCCGATTTGCATCAGGCAACTTGCGTCTCCAGAAACAACTGCGTCCACGCCGGCGCGTTGAATTGCCTCAATTTTTTGATCGACAATCGCCGCGGAAACCTCGGGATATTTAACCGAAAACGTGCCGCCAAAACCGCAGCATGCGTCTGCTCC
>CBFHBI010000633.1:0-2743 GCA_965653755.1 uncultured Blastocatellia bacterium | reverse complement strand
AGCGAGGACGCTTGCGCTCCAGTCGCAATCGCACGCGTGATTTCAAAATAGGCCACTACGGTTATCCCGGAGCTATTCTTAATTTTGATTGCTATGTAATATGATGGGCCAAATCATGTTAAATCCGCTGAGCAAATCAATGTTCCCCTGGATCTTCGCATTGCTGATCGCCAGCTCGACGCCCGCCCAACAGCCGCGCGGAGTGCCCAAGCCAGTGACGGTGCCGGTATCGATCCGATTGCAGAGTGCAGCTCCGGTGGAGATGCGCATCGTCGATTTCCTTCTGCGTGAAGACGGCGACGTGCAGCAGGAAGTCTCGCGGCGCACACCGCTCGACAGTCCGATGACGTTGGCAATTCTCCTGCAGGATGACCTGGTCTCTTCGGTGGCGGTGGACATCAAGAATCTGAGCACTTTCGTGCGTAAACAGCCCGAAGGCTCACGCGTGATGGTGGCTTACATCCGGTCCGGCTCGTTGGACGTTCGCAAAAAGTTCACCAACGAACTCGACAAAGCCGCCCAGAGCGTGCGTGCGCCGCAGAGTCTCGCGAGCGCGGGCGCGTTTAATCCTTACGTCGAGATCATCGAAGGTTTGAAGCGATTTGATTCTCAGCCGATGGGCCGGCGCGCCATGATTGTGGTCAGCGACGGCATTGATGCCTCGCGCGGCGCCGATAGTTCGACTCCCAGCCAGAGTATCGATCTGCAACGCGCGATCACCGAAGCCCAACGCCGAGCCGTGGCGATCTATTCGATCTTCGCGCCACCGGCCGCGGGCTCGTTAGAGTCGCTGAGTCTCAACGGCCAAAGTTGTTTGCAAAGACTCTCAGACGAGACGGGTGGACGAGCTTTCTTCCAGGGAACCGCGGCTCCCGTCAGCTTCGATCCGTTTCTCAGAGAGATTGATTTATTGATGAGCCGGCAACTCGCGCTGACCTATCGTTCGACTCACCCGAACAAAGGATTTCATAAGTTAGACATTAAACCGCTGGAACAGGACGTCGAGATCAGACATCCGGCGGGATACACTCGTTAGGTTAGGCGATATTTTTCTTGATCGCGGACTGGCGGCGTTCCATTTCTTTAATCTGCAGTTGCAAATCAACCAGGTGCAGATCGAGCATCAGGCGCAAATCATTATTCAATTTCAAGCCGCGCTCGAAGTCCTTCTGTGCTTCCGTGTTCTGGCCCTGCGTCTGTCGCGCGTAGCCACGCTCGGCAAAGACCAGCGGATTGTGACCGTCGAGCGAGATGCTCTTGTCGAAATCGGCGATCGCAAATTTCGCGTTGCCGATGATCAGAAATGCGCGCCCGCGTTTGAAATAGGCATCGGCATCGTTCGGATCGTATTTGATCGCATGATCGAAATCTGCCAGCGCGCCTTCGATGTCCATGCGACTCGATCGAATATAGCCGCGATTCAGATAGGCTTGGGTGATGTCGTGATTGTTGGTGACTAGTTCGGGCGCCAGGTTGGCCGTCATTTCGTAGTCTTCGATCGCGCCGTCGAGATCGCCCGCCGCGCGTTTGGCTTTGCCGCGATCGAGATAAGCTTCAGCGTAATTCGGATCGATGCTAATCGCGCGGTCGTAATTGGCAATCGCTCCGACCAGGTCGTTCCGGCCGAACCGTTCCAGGCCTTGCTTGACGTATTTCTTTGCGGATTGTCCCGAGGCTGACAACGGAAACGCGATCAGGAAACCAACTGCGATGAGTAGCAGGCGTTTCATCTCGACTTGCCGTCCGAGGCCGCGAGCAATGGCGAGCGGCCTTGTCCTAAAGCGGGGGCGATTTTACTGCACGGTCGCCGGCAAAAGCGAGCCTCTTGGGTCGGAGGCGATGCCGAACCCGTCCTCGGTCTTGCCAATCATGCCGTGGAAATGAATGTCTGTGCCTGACAAAACCAGCAGCACGTCGCCGGCATAATAGCGCGCCTCGTCAATCGGGAAACGGATTACCGTGGCCTGGCCGTTCTTCGCCTCGAGAGTTTCGAACGAGAATGTGTCGGCATCGACGACCAGGGTCTGCGAATGTGTGGCGGTCCGTTGCGCTTCCGGCATGTGTGTGATTATGAAGCCATCGGGCGTCGATTACAACTGGGGGATCGAGTCCCAAGATTGTATTGCAACTTCGACACGCACGGGGCAGTAGCCCGACTGTTAGGGAGGGCGTAAGAGGTTTAAGCAAACGCCCTCCCTGACGGTCGGGCTACTGCCCCGCAAGTGCGAACTCGGCGTAGCTAACGAAACTTTAGTATGATTGCCAACTAATGCCTTCACCAAAAACACAGCCTGCCCGCGGGATGCGTGACTTTCTGCCCGCCGACGTGCGCAAACGCGAGTACGTCATGGGCGTCATCAAGTCGGTCTATGAACGATACGGATTCGAGCCGCTCGAAACTCCCGCTGTCGAAAACATCGAAACGCTGATGGGCAAGTATGGTGAAGAAGGGAACCAACTCATCTTCAAAATCCTCAAGCGCGGCGAGCACGAGAAGACCGGCGAAGCCGATCTCGCGCTGCGCTACGATCTGACCGATCCCCTCGCGCGCGTCGTCGCGCAATATCAAAACGAGCTGCCGAAATTTTTCAAGCGCTATCAAATTCAACCCGTTTGGCGCGCCGACCGTCCCGCCCGCGGACGCTTCCCCGAGTTCTATCAATGCGACGTTGACGTGCTCGGATCGCAATCGATGGTCGTCGCGGCCGAATTGATCGCGGCGGCGCGCGAGGCACTGGGTGCG
>CBFHBI010000632.1:0-2750 GCA_965653755.1 uncultured Blastocatellia bacterium | reverse complement strand
ATAAGTTTCTCCGGCACGCTAAGGCGGTACGGCACGACAACAACCAAGGTGACCGGCGTATTGTATTTAGCAGACGGCGTGGGAACAGTAAAAACGACGCGAGAAGAGACTAGTTCAAACGGGAAATCAGTCGAGACCGCAGAACTGATTTCTCACAAAAACTGAGGCGTCGATCACCCCGCAGCATCCGCAGCGGCAAGGCGTCGTCCAATCTGGTTCCCCATTCATACTCGCCCTACTGCCTTGCAATCTTAACTTTCATCCCGTAATCGAGCGACGTATAAAACTTCCCACGACCCTGCGGCGTCAGATCCAAAATATTCCAAATTGGACACAGCTCATCGATGCCGCGCTCTTTGATTTCAGGATCAAGCCATGGATGACCGCTGTAGAAATGACGCAGCGTGCCGTCAGTCTCTTTCGTGAAAACTGAAATCGTCGAATCCTGATTCCCTTCCTTATCTTCGCTGCCGAGATCGTATTTGAACGTGCTGTCGCCAGCGCATAACAGACGCAGTCTGTCCCACCCTCGCTCGCGCGCGAAGGCTCGCAACGTAGCCGGCTCGGCCGCCGCGACGATCGCAAAGTCAATATTCTGCGCTACGTGATGCGCGACGCCGTTAAAGCCATCAATCCACGCCGTACACATCGGACAAGCGACGGTCTGCTTCTTACCAAACATGAAGTGATAGATCACGAGCGAACGATCCGGCGCCGTAAACAACTCATTCAAACGCACTTTCCTGACCGGCTCATCGCCCGGGGCAGTAGCCTGACCGTCAGGGAGGGCTCCAACACCGCAATCCAGAAACTCGTAATCCTGAATCTCCGGACCCTTCGGCAGCGCCCGCCGTAGCTCCGCCACACGTTCCCGCGCCTTCATTAATTCAATCTCCGCGAGCCGCACCTCCTCGCGCTTTCGCAAGTATTCATCCGACTCATTTGGCAGATTAGTCTGACGAAAAGTCCCGTCGATCATTTGCTTAACCATGATAGTTTCCTGCCACCTTATAAACTGACTGGTCGCGTCGCTTGCTTTAACGACGAGCACCTCTAACGATTTAATTCGCGCCACTTAAACGGGAAGAGTTTGCCTGCTTCGACAGGATCCAATTTCACGCCGAGCAGTGAGGCAGCAGCGGAAAGGACCGGATCCCGATGAGCTCGTAGATCTGCGGCCGCAGGCAATAACGGAAGATTCGGCGTCACCCCTGCTCCTTCTAAGCTGACGCCATCTGACATTATGATGTCGGCGTCCGTGACGCTAGCGCCGTAAACGACCACCGTATCCAGTCCCATTTGGTGCTGATAAAAACGGCTGCGCATAACTTTTCCGGCGGTACGATCTCCCATCACCACACCTCGCTTCTCCAGCTGCACAACGCGGGCCAGCAGCTCTGAGGCAGAGGCCGATGTACTATCAACCAGCACTACCAACTTGCCTTTAAAGCCACTCTCGCCTCGGGTTTTAGCGATCATCGGTTTGCTTTCTTTGCGCTGCTTCAGCTCGCCCACCGTCACGTCGTGATCGAAGAGGTTTCCGATGAGACTCAGCAGAGTCTCTACCGCTCCGCCAGAGTTCCCTCTGAGATCGAGTATTAGCGCATGATGTTTCTTTACTTTATCGATCTCCCCATCCACTTCGTCCCGGGTAAGGTTGAATTGTGGCATCTTCCAAATTATCAGATCGTCGCCGAAAGTAGCGAAACGCTGAGCGCTGATCAGATCATCGTCGTCCAGCCCTCTCTCGTATTTGTTGAGATCTATCGTATCAGTTAGATCAATTGTTCGTTTATTGATCTGGACGTTGGCCTTCACTTCCAACTGGCGCGCCGTTTCGCCAGGAGCTTTCGCGGTTATCTTCACCAGTGGTCGTGGCGCAAGCTGATAATAAAGATAATAGTAAATCCATATGTTGGGCCGAGTCGGCCGAATGCCGTCAATTAAAAGGACTTGATCCCCGGCCTTCAATCCCTGTGCATCCGCATCGCTATGAGGTTTTACCTCTGTTACATAGCAATCATCACCGAACATTTTCATTTGCCAACCATATTCGATTATGGATTGTCTTTGAGGAGGTATGAACGACGTATGCGAGTCATTGAACTCAAGCAGCACCTGCGCGATGACGCCGAAAACTTCGGCATTGGATTTAGTCAGCTTCATTTTGCTCTCAGCCGATTTGAAGCGGGCGTCGAGATCAATTCCGTGAAAGGCCGGATCGTAATAATGCTTGCTGATATCGTCCTTGATTATTTTAAGCATTATTGCTCCGCGGTCGCGATCCTGATTGCTGAATGATTGCGCGCAGGATGGCTTACCGGCGGACATTAGGCCGGCACTAAACACTAATAACAGCGCACCAACTCGCGTATAAGAAAGGGTCGATGGATTAAAAATCATAAGAGTTTACCTGACGAGGAGGATTAGGGTCCGACCGGCGTTAATTTTATACGATTAGCAATCTCCGGAACAATCATAATGCCGTATGTTTACTGGCTAGCTGGGCGATTGGTTTAGAATTGCCCGCGCCGAAACGACAAAAGCCCGCGAGATTTCTCTCGCGGGCTTTTAGATCTCAGATTTGATATCTGAAATCTCAGAAATAATCCCGGCGGCTTCCTACTCTCCCACGCAGTTGCCCGCGCAGTACCATCGGCTCCAAGAGGCTTAACTTCCGTGTTCGGGATGGGAACGGGTGTGGCCCTCTCGACACAACCACCGGAAAAATGATGCGATTTCAGATCTCA
>CBFHBI010000631.1:0-2751 GCA_965653755.1 uncultured Blastocatellia bacterium | reverse complement strand
GGGAACCAAAAGCACTTCGGCTTTCGGACTGTTTTCAAAGGTGTAATCAGCGATTATCTTTTGGCCGTAAACCAGCGTGATTGGTTCAAGCGTTTGGGCGACGGTACGCACCGGCATGCCGGCCGCGCCGAAGACTTCCCAGGGTCCGGCTATGTCGATGATTTCGAGTGACGGATAAAGCAGGATGTTGACTCTGGGTGGGCCACCTTCGCCGTCGGCGCGAATCAGAGTCAGATGGCATTGTGGACAACTGCCGGGTTTATCAAAGGTGAGCTTGTCGCATGGCATCCCACACGGCGGGCAGATATACACCGGCGCATCGTCCGTGTTAATGGGTGCGGCGCAAGCTTGATCCGCTTTCAAGTGCAGACCGTGAAGGCATCCGGCAGCGACAAGTGCTCCCGCGCCAGTCTTAATGAAATTTCGTCTGGTAACTTCGCGAGTGCGAAGAATCTCTTCTTCTTTCATATCAACTCCTTACTACTGCGCCCTCCTTACGGTTGGGCTACTGCCCGGGTGAACCGGCTCCGATACGCGCTCGGACTCACCCCGAAGCGTCGTTCGAAGGCGCGACGAAATGCTTTCGCGCTTTGAAAACCGACGGACAAGGCTACCTGTTCAATCGGCGTGCTGTGGCGCGCCAGACGCTCGCGCGCCTCATCAAGCCGCAGCGTCTCGACAAAACTCGCAGGTGTTACTCCGAATGTTCCTTTGAACTTGCGATTGAAATGCCGCCGGCCAAGACAGGCGCGATCGGCGAGCGCGTCAACCGACAAGTCTTCTTGCAAATGACTATGCGCCCACGCCGCCAGGTCGGCCATGCCGTTCATCGTCTGGGTTTGGAATTGAAGCGGCTCGGAAAACTGCTCTTGTCCACCGGAGCGTTTCAAATAAACGACGAGTTCGCGAGCGACTGACAGCGCGACGCTCGGGCCAAAGTCCTCTTCGATTAAAGCTAGCGATAGATCTATCCCGGCGGTAATGCCCGCGGACGTGTAGTACTTCCCATCTTTTACGAACAGCAAATTCGCATCGACTTTGAGATCTGGAAATCGATTACTAAGGTCCTTCGCGAATTTCCAGTGAGTGCTAACTGTGCGTCCGTTCAGCAGGCCCGACGCGGCGAGTGCATAGACGCCGGTACAGTCCGACGCGATGCGGCGGATATTTCGCGCTCGTGGTTTCAACCAGTTCGCGATCTGGGAGTTGATGTCGCTCGTGCGCAGCGTGCAGCCTCCGGGAATGATCAAGGTGTCCACCGGCGGTGCGTTCTGAAACGTCTTGTGAGGTTGGAAGATGATGCCCGTTTCCGATTTGAAGGGCTTTCCCGTCAATCCGATGATGAGCGTTTCATAGCAAGCGGGCCGTTTGCCGTTTTGCTCATCGGTTGACGCCGCCTGAAAAGATTCGAGCGGTCCGACGAAGTCGAGCGCTTGCACGCCGTCATAACCAACGAAGCCAATTCTTTTCGGATTCATGATGACGCCGCGAAGTATAGGAGAATTCAGCCAAGGTCTCCTATGACCAAACAGGGACACTCTGGGACTTCGCTGGGCAGGAGCCCGACCGTGAGGCGGGCGTAATAGTGCTCCCGTCACGCCCTCCCTCACGGTCGGCCTACTGCCCCATGGTGGCAACAGCGAATTTAGGATATGGTTTCGCTCAAATCTCTTGTTTTTACAACAATCGGTGTCGTATATTCGAAATCAGGAAGTTTATCTCTCGTCCCAACTTCCCAAGCGACAGCAAAAGCTGTCCGGCCTTAAGAGTCCTCTCCTATTTGATCAGTCATCGACGACCCGATGCACCAGACCGTTTTAGCTCCGACATCTGCTAATCAGCGCCTGACGTGTGCCCCGGACGAAAAGCTGCAGGGCCGTTATCGTATCGTGCGCCAGTTGGGCGCGGGAGGCATGGGCGCGGTTTATGAAGCAGTCGATGAGCGTCTGCAAGTGACCGTCGCTATTAAAGAAACGTTCGCCGTTGATGAGCGGCTGCGGCGACAGTTCGAGCACGAGGCACGCCTTCTGGCCCAGCTTAATCATCCGGCGCTGCCGCGAGTCAGCGATTACTTTTCTGAGGAGGGTCGGGCGTTTCTGGTGATGCAATTCATCGCCGGCGACGATCTGGCGCAAATAATCGCGCAACAGCCGGGCCCTTTTCCGCGGGCACAAGTGATTGCGTGGGCCGATCAATTGCTCGACGCGTTGATTTATCTGCACAGCCGCGAACGCCAGATCATTCATCGCGATATCAAGCCGCATAATTTGAAGCTGACGGCGACGGGCCAGATCGCTTTGCTGGATTTTGGTCTGGCCAAGACGCACCTTGCCGATCAATCGACGACGCAGACTTCGCAGAGCATTTTCGGTTACACGCGCCGTTACTCACCGCTGGAACAGATTCAGGACGAAGGCACGTCGCCGCAGAGCGATATCTACGCGTTGGGCGCGACGCTTTACCATCTGCTGACAGGAATCAAACCGCCGGACGCTTTGGCGCGCGCGGCGGCGTTGGCAAATTCAAAAACCGATTTGCTCAGACGGGCTCACGAGATTCATTCGGTGGTGAGAGCGGAATTGTCTGCGGTGCTTCATGAAGCGTTGGCGTTGAATCCGCATGATCGGTTCCGCAGCGCGCAGGTGGTAGAGGAACTCTCACTGGCGCTGGTGTTTCTGGCGGGCGCCGGAGTGTTTTTGAAAAGCCTGGCAAAACTCAAAGAGGGCGACGTGGGATTTCGCCCGCATAGGC
>CBFHBI010000630.1:0-2754 GCA_965653755.1 uncultured Blastocatellia bacterium | reverse complement strand
TTCCCAGTCCTCGGCTGTTCAATCAACACGCTGTCGATGTTTGGTTTGGTTCTGGCGATCGGAATCGTGGTCGATGATGCGATCGTAGTGGTCGAAGCGGTGATCCATCACCTCGAACACGGTCTGCCACCGAAAGAAGCAACGATTCAGGCGATGAAGGAAGTCTCCGCTCCGGTCATCGGCATTGCGCTGATTCTGTCCGCCGTATTCGTGCCCGTGGCTTTGCTGGGCGGCCTCGTCGGCAGCATGTACAAGCAATTCGCTTTGACGATAGCGATCTCGGTTTTACTGTCTGCCTTCAACGCGCTGACGTTGACGCCCGCGCTGTGCGCGTTGTTGCTGAAACCGCCGAAGCCGATGCGCGGGCCCTTGGGAGCTTTCTTCCGCGGCTTCAATAAAGTTTTCGACGTCACGACCAATGGCTACGTTGCTGGTTCCCGCATCCTGGTTCGCAAGGGCATTCTCACGATTGGCCTCGTCGGCATTGTAATTCTGGGCGCCGGTTTCTTTGCCAAGCGCATACCGGCCGGCTTCATTCCTGACGAAGATCAGGGACTGCTGGGTGTAAACGTGCAACTGCCGCCGGGAGCTTCGCTTGAGCGCACCAGCGAGACGCTGAAAAAAGTCGAACAGATTCTGGGCAAGGTACATGCCATCGAGTCGTATCAAACCATCGGCGGGTACGGTGTGGTCACCAACACTTATCAGCCGAATTACGGGACGATCTTTGCGCGCTTGAAACCATGGGAAGAGCGGCATGATCCGAAAGAAAAGGTCAAGCCGATCATGATGGAGCTGCAGAAGGAATTTGCCGGGATCCCTGAAGCGGTCGTCTTTCCCTTCAACATTCCGACGCTGTCGGGATTCGGCGCGGCTTCCGGTTTCAATTTCCTGATCCAGGACCGCAGCGGCTCGATGACGGTCGATCAACTTGGCGAACAAGCGCGCAAATTCATCGCGGCAGCGCGCCAGCGTCCCGAACTGGGCAACGTCTTCACGTCATTCGATCCGAACTATCCGCAAGTCAAAGTCGATCTCGATCGCGAGAAGGCCCGCACGCTCGGCGTTCCGGTCAACGATGTGTTCCAGGCGATGTCCACGGCGATGGGCGGCGCCTACGTGAATGACTTCAATCGCTTTGGCCGTTTGTATCGCGTCTATGTGCAAGCGCAACCCGAAAGCCGTCTGAAGTCGGAAGACATCGGCCACATCTACGTGCGTTCGAAGACGACGAATAACATGGTGCCGCTGTCAACGCTGGTTTCGGTGAAGGATATCGCGGGCACCGAGCTCACCACGCGATTCAATCTGCTGCGTTCAGTCGAAATGCAGGGCGCGCCGGCGACGGGTTACACCTCCGGACAGGCGTTGGCGGCACTCGAGCAAGTCTTCGCCGAACAGATGCCGAAAGAAATGAGCTTCGCTTATTCGCAACTCTCGTATCAGGAAAAGATTGCGCCGCCGCCTTGGCCGACATTCATCCTGGCAATCGTTTGTGTCTTCCGATTGCTGGCCGCGATGTATGAAAGCTGGCGTCTGCCCTGGGCTGTCTTGCTTGGTTCACCACTCGTTGCTTTGGGCGCGCTGTTTGGCGTGTGGTTGTTTGGCTATGACAACAACGTGTATGTGCAAATCGGTTTGGTGATGCTGATTGGTTTGGCCGCGAAGAACGCGATCCTGATCGTCGAATTCGCCAAGGCGAAGCATGAACAGGACGGCATGACTTTCGAAGAAGCGGCGTTGACATCCGCGCGTTTACGTTTTCGTCCGATTCTGATGACGGCGTTCGCATTCATTCTCGGCGTGATTCCGCTAATGAAATCGAGCGGCGCCGGCTCTGGCGCCCAGAATGTAATGGGCACGGGCGTTTTCTTCGGCATGTTGGTCGCGACCGCGTTAGGCGTCTTCATCATTCCGGGTAACTACACGTTCATCGAACAGTTAGGACGGAAGCGAAAGAAGGTTGAGGCCGGCGTGCCACCGGCGGGTGGCCCACCAGCCGATCATCACGCGCCCGTGCCGGCACCTGCGGGAGGTGGTCATTCATGAAACGCGCAGTTGTCTTAATTCTACTGTTGAGTTTGACCCAAGCGGTGGCGCTCGGCCAAAAGAAATATGAGCGACCGCGAGTCGTTACGCCTAAAGAGTATCGCGCCGATCCACGGCCGCAACCCGATCCGCAAACACTCGCCGATTCGAAATGGTTCGACGTCTTTAGCGATCCGAAATTGCAGGACCTGATTCATGAAGCGCTGCTGCACAATTATGATCTGCGCGAGGCCGTCGCTCGAATCGATCTGGCGCGCGCGAATCTGGGCCTGACGCGTTCGCAGCAGTATCCACAAATTTACGGCAGCGCCGACGTGACAACCCTCGGCCGTTCGCGCGACGGCCAGTTGACTGTTCCCGAGCCTCTGCCGAAAGGACGGACCTTCGGCAGCGTTTTGCTGAACCTGTTCACGTTCGAGCTGGACATTTGGGGCCGGCTGCGAAAACAGACGGAAGCGGCGCGGGCCGATCTGCTGGCCAGCGAAGAAGCGCGCAAAGCGGTGTTGGTGACAATCGTCGGCGACGTCGCTGCGTCATACTTCTCTCTGCGCGAACTGGATTTCGAACTCCAGATAGCCAAGCGCACACTTGCTTCGCGCGAAGAGTCTCTGCGCATCATCACTCTCCGCGCCGAGCGCGGCGTCTCGAATCATTTGGAATTGAGACAGGCAGAGGAACTCGTTTACAGCGCGAAGGAAGTCATCC
>CBFHBI010000629.1:0-2754 GCA_965653755.1 uncultured Blastocatellia bacterium | reverse complement strand
CGAGAGTCTACGCGATATGACGAAGAGCAACAACGCGAAGGTCATCTTCATGCCGGTAGAAACCTCGAGCATGCTGGCGAGTGTTGGCGCAATCAAGGAAATGATTTCAGAAACGGGCGGGCGGGCCGCAGATGGTCCGACCAATCCGCCACCCCCGAGACAATTGAAGTAGGTCCCCCCGGTTTTGTCAGCTGCATTATTGGAAGTGGCTGGAAGATTTTCCGTCCGAGTCCTCCTTTCTCTGCGTCCAAAGGGTGCAGCTCTAATTGAAAACTCCTTGACCGCGTCGCAGATGACCGGCTCGATGCTTAAGTCGAGCGCGCGCAGAGTTAGCTATGCCGCTGACGACGACTCAACTCAATTATCTCAATATTGGATTGATGGTTGGCTCAGCTGTCGCGGCATCCCTCTTTCCGTTTGAGTTATTTCTTCTCGCCTACGCGGTGCTTGGGCCGTTGCACTACTTGACCGAGATTTCGTGGCTGCACGACCGCAAGTATTTCGCCCGCGGCGAGCGTAACAAGCAACCGAAAACCCCCAGCCGTTGGCTGGCACTCGTCGCGCTCACCATGGTGGTGATGGTGGTGAGCTTCGTCGCGGTCGAGGGAGCAGGGGTGCAGGCGCAACCCAAGTGGGAGATTACTTTTTTCTACCTGGTGTTTGTGAGCGCGCTATTCACGAGCGTCATCGAGGACCGAACGTGGCGCATCGTCAGCACGATTGTTGCCGTCCTATTGATGATTCTGTTTGCTCAGTCGCGTTACTACATTCTGATCGCGTTCTTTCTCGTAACGATCATTCACGTCTTGATTTTCACAGCATCGTTCATTCTCTACGGCGCATTAAAGCAGCGGAGTTTGTCGGGAATGCTGTCGGTACTGGTATTCATCCTTTGCGCAACCGGTTTATTTGCCTACACGCCGGGCAGTCATGCGCCAGGTCATTTTGTTCGAGAAAGCTATCGTTCATTCAACGCACTCAATGCCGAGTTGATGAAGTGGTTCGGGTGGGGAAGCGGAACCAGCAGCGCGGAAATCTACGAATCGCCAAGAGGGTTGATGGTGATGCGCCTGATTGCGTTTGCCTACACCTATCATTATCTGAACTGGTTCTCGAAGACTTCGATTATCCGTTGGCACGCGGTTCCAAAATCGCGCAGTGTGGCCATCGTTGCGGTGTGGCTTACGGCTTTGGCACTGTACGCATACGACTATGACACTGGTATGGCAGTGCTGTATTTCATGAGCATCTTGCACGTAATGCTCGAATTTCCATTGAATCATCGCACGTTTGTGGGAATCGGCCGGGAGATTCGCAGCGTCATGACGCCGGCGTTTACTTCGCTCTCGGCTCGATGATTGCTGAGAATGGCGAAGGTGGCCGGCAGTCAAACTCGACATGCCTCGTCGAGGAATGTAAAATCGTCCGCTTAAATTCATGAAGCAAAGTCTCAACAGTGCCGGCTTTGCCGACGGCGTACGCGATTCCGACGAGGCGCTTGAAACTCGCCTTTTGCGATCGATGATCGTGTCTATTGCCATTGCTGTCGTCTTGACGGCAATTTTTGCGCCCTGGCGCGCAACCTCGGGCTTGGTTCTGGGTGGTCTGTTATCGATTTTGAACTATCGCTGGCTTAACAACTCCGTTACGGCGGTTCTTAGCATCGGGCTTCCGTCGCAACGGCCGCGTCTCGGCGCGTCGCGCTTTCTTTTACGGTATGTGATCATCGGCGCGGTCATCTTTACGGCTTACAACGTACAAATTATCTCGCTGGCGGCGGCGCTGGCCGGGTTATGCTCGTTCGTTCCAGCGCTGTTTGTTGAGGCCGGCAGAGAATTTTATTTCGCAATTATTCATCGAGAGGAATCCCATTGATGTTCGCTTTTTTAGCTGAACAAGCAGAGCAGGCGCAGGAAACCGCCGAACATGTGCCGATTCTGGTGAAGTTCGTCAATCAGTATTTCGGCGAGTACGCGTACAACTTCGAAATGAAGTATACGCATCCGTTTTGGACAAAGTTCCTGGCGAAGTTTGGCACAACTCCTGAAGCTGCATTTGGTGTGTACACGCCTGAGAATGCAATTCCCTGGTACACGATTATGTTTGTGATCGCGTGCATTCTCAGCCTGGTGTTGATTTGGATTTTGCGCGGACAGCTTTCGGAAGACGAACCCGGCCATGGACAACAGACGTTGGAAGTGGGCGTGCTGGCTGTCCGAGGGTTGCTCGAAGATATTGTCGGGCCGCATGGTCTCCAGTATTTTCCGGTCGTGATGACCTTTGCCGTGTTGATCCTGATCTCGAATTTGATGGGCTTCTTTCCGCTCTTCATTTCACCGACATCAGCAACCAGCGTCACGTTCGCTTTAGGGTTGGCATCGTTCCTTTATTACAACTACATCGGCATCAAGGAAAACGGAATCTTCGGACACCTGAAGCATTTCGCCGGGCCAATTTGGTGGATTGCGCCACTGATTTTCTCGATCGAGCTGATCAGTAACCTGATTCGCCCGTTCACACTCGGCATTCGTTTGTTCGCGAACATATTCTCCGATGAAAAGGTCATGGATACGTTTGCGCACCTTTATCCGCCGTACTCCAACTTTGCGATTCCGAATTTACTTATTCCGGGTTTGCTGATGCCGTTGAGCCTTTTCGTGGCATTCATTCAGACTTTCGTCTTCGTTTTGCTTTCACAGTTATATATCAGCGAGGTTTCGCATCCGCCGCATGACAGTCATCACGCGCATGAAG
>CBFHBI010000628.1:0-2762 GCA_965653755.1 uncultured Blastocatellia bacterium | reverse complement strand
AAGTACGACCGGATCATTTCCAGTCTTGGCAAAATGCTCGACGCCTGGCGGTTCGGTATAGAAGCTTCCGGCCGTCAAAGGCTTTAACTTGGCTTCGTCAAACTTAGCGCCATAGCCGAGATACCACGTTCCCGAGACTACCGTCGCAACACGGTCATCCGGATGAGTGTGAGGCTGAATCCTGACATTCGCCGGAATCGTTAATTGAATCGTATAGATTCCAGGTTTGGTGGCGTCACCCTTCAGAGTGCGAGTTTGGATTCCGCTCACGCCTGACGTTCCAGCTCCGGCGTTAACAGAGGTGATTGCTTCGATCTCCGAAGGTGACAAGCGCAATTGGCCTTCCTGTCCGTAGATTGACGACGTGACGGCCAGAATTATCAAAGCGATATTGAATAGAATCTTCATGATGTGTTCCTAATTCACTCTTCCGATTTCAAAAGCGTTTGCAACCAGACATCAATTGTGACCGTAGGTCTTCCCTGGCAACCATCTAGTTAAGGTACAAGAAAGAATCAAAAGGTGCGTTCTGCATAACCTTGTTTGACTCGGAAACTCTTAGATCTCTTTCGTCATAAAGACGCTGAATCGATCCTCGACATAATGACTGAATGGCCCACAGAATGTGAAACCGAAACTCGCATATAGCCTGCGTGCTGGTTCAAAGGCGTCGTGCGATCCGGTTTCGAGGCTCAGCCGTTTGTATCCGCGTCGGCGCGCTTCCTCAAGCAAATGATTGAGGAGTCTTGATGCCACACCTCTTCGCAGATGCTGCGTAGAGGTCTTCATCGATTTGATCTCTCCGTGATGCAGGTTGAGTTCTTTCAGCGCCGCACAGCCAAGTAGTTCGCTCTCCTCCCATGCCGTCCAGAAAGTCATTTCCGGTTGACGCAGCGCTTCCAAGTCGAGCGCATGGATGCTCTCGGGCGGCGAATAATCCTGCACACTGCGAAGGTGATCCTGCAAGAGCGCATATGTTTGAGGACTCTCTAGGCCTCCAATTCTAATCTCCATTGTTGGGCTTGTTCGTCTCATTTCAGGGTGTAACGGGACTTCATTTCTCTCTTACTAATACTAAGTCTGGCGCTGCATAGCTGTCGCGCCGCCGCGTGAAGCGCTGTTTAGATGATGGTCTGCGAGAGACCTCGGGTGTCCTACTTCAGACGCATCAGACTCAACACGGAGAGTAGCCCAAAAAGCGTCATCGTGACGCCTGAAAATTTGTTCACAGCTCCCATTATTCTCCCATTGATGCTTCTTCCGAAGAAGCCAACGATCGAGCAGAGTATCAACCACCAAAGCAATGAGCCACGTGACGCCTGATAACCTAGCTCTGAAGTTACGACGCAAGTATCAGCCGGGGTTTGGCCTCCGATACAAGTTCGGCGTTACTTTTGGCAGAGGCGCCGTTGGGCAATCGGAGCGTATCCTCAAAACCTCTGCGAATGTCATAACCAAGCCTCAATGCGTCATCCATGACGTGCCAGGTCGTCGCCTCGGTTCCGTGCAACAATCGCGGGATTCGAATGTGGGCGTGATCCAGTACGACTCGGATAGAATCCACAGTTCGGCGCGCGTCATCGAGTTGCTGCTCTTGCGGCTCAATTAATACTCGCAGACATTGCGGTGCCAGACCGCTATTCACCAATTCTTCGGCTGAGTGCTGATTGGATAGACCGGCCTCAACTCCGATACCCTTGGCTAGTAACGTTCGCGCGAGTTCGCTTGCGCCAACTTCGTGAAAATTCACTGACGCGAAATCTGGCGACTCGGTCCACTCGGAGACAAGCATCATTCGCTCAAGATGATCGCGAACGATCCAGTCTCCCGTGCTTATTCCGACTTGAGCTGCCGGTGCAGCTTTCCGAATCGCATCAACCGCCGGCGTTAGATCTGCCGCGGCTAAACTTTCCTCACCTGTGGGCGAACGGACGTGAAAGTGGATCGCAGACGCACCTGCGTGCAGACATTCCACCACAGCAAAGGCAATTTCTTCGGGCGTAACCGGGACTTGCGGGTGATCGGCTTTGGACCTGCCACCATTGATTGCCGCCTTAATGAGAGTAGTCACCGGGCTCCTAAGTGATCTAGGAACTTGGGGCCAACCAACGAGCGACGTTGCTTACGTATGATTTGATGTCGTCCAATCTTTTCGGAACGCGCTCGATTTGATCACCCGGAGGTTCTTCCAGAAAGCTAGGACGACTCTTTGAAGTGTCCCAGTTGTAATCAACGAAGTGATGGAAGCTTGATTCGGCAATCGCTCGTCCGAGCCAGTTGCCATGGCTGTCACGGGCACGCTCGAAAGCAACCATCAGATTGAATGGTCGACCTGTGACCTGACTGGTTCCGGTGGCGATGACCCTAGCATGATCTTCGCCTGCAGGAACGCCAACGCCGCCTTCGTGCGGATGCGCCGGAAAATACTCAATCACGCCTGAGGGATTCTTCGGGTTCAGGAGCACTTCATGAACAGGAGCTATAGGATTGATCCTCTGATAATCTCCATTGCTGCCGGAATGGTAGTTGGGCCAGGAGATGCTCTTCGTGTCCTGATCGTCCCGAATCCGACGAGACTCATCGGGATCAGGATGTTGGGTATGAAAGAAATGTGCTCGACCCACTCCGCCCAGAGTGCATAGTGATGATCCCAAATCCTGATGATCGCGCGTCGCCAGAATTCCACCACCACGCTGGCGAAAGCGGGTAATTCCCTGACAGTCAGCAACTGTGAGCCCGCTCCCCGTGTCTACTGCAAACAG
>CBFHBI010000627.1:0-2768 GCA_965653755.1 uncultured Blastocatellia bacterium | reverse complement strand
GGCTCATTCGAGAATCATTTCGATATCGAGCGACAGTTCGGGAAAGTTTGCAGACTCAAATCGATCGCCGCGATTGAGGATTTGAGCATTCTGATAACTTTCTGTTTCTGGTCGTGAGTAATACTCGGCGACTTCGTCCACCAAATTGAAGATGAGATATTCCGAAATTCCGGCGTGAGCATAAAGTCGATTCTTAATCTGCCGGTCAAGTCTGATAGTGGTCTCGGCCACCTCGATTACCAGCAAAACATCGTCGGGCCGAGGGTGAGCGTGACGATAGTAATCCTCGCGAAATCTGAGTACGGACACATCAGGCTGCGGCTCAGAGAAGTCATCGAGCACAATCGGACTCTGGCCTCTAACAATGGTTTTGCCGTGCAACTTCTCGTTCAAAAGATCGACGATTAAATTAACACAAGCAGCATGACGGCTTCCGATGGGAGACATTTCGATGATCTCTCCTTCAATAAGTTCGAGGCGCGCGTCGGGCGCAAACACACCCGTTTCGCCCATCCGCTCGTACTCACTTACGGTGAAGTAATGTTTGGCGAGATTCACTGACATCGCGAAGCAAAGTATAGCACGCGGAAGAATGTTGGCAGTTCCGTGACTAGCCTTCAGCGGCGGCCTACGATCGATTGTAGTCGCTGCTGAGCAGGTAGAAATTACCTCACGAAACACTAAACCTTGATCTTAGCGAGGGCTTTCATCGCGTCGGCGGCGCGGACCAAGATTCGTTGTGGTCCAAGTCGTAGAAAATTGCGCGCGGGGTGGTTCCCTGCGCGATACCGAGCCAGGCGCGTTCTTTTTCGTTCCCATCATAAAAGCCAATGCCCGATTCCTTGCCGCCGCCCGAGTGTCCGATCCACGCGCGCAATTTTCCGTTGTCATCGTCGTTATTCGGACGCGTGATACCGCTCGCGAGAATGCCGAGGCGCGATCGCTCTTTGGAGTTTTGATCGTAGAAGCCGAGGCTGACTTCCTGTCCCTTGTTCCAAAGTCCGAGCCACGAACGTTCCTTGCCGGTACTCGGATCCTTGATACTCAGACCAGGCAAACCATCGGCGTCGGGCCCGAGCGTCGCGATCGTTTTGCCGGACGCATCCTGAACGACAAATCGCGCGGCGGTAATCACGTCAGCCGGCCGCGCGGCAATCAGAAATAACGACGCGACGACGAGCAGAGCTAAGACCGCCGCGATTTTAAAAAGACGGTTTTGTCGCTCCAGCCTGGCCATGCGCTCGACCAGAGCCGAAAAATCATTTGAGTTATCCATATGGGGTCTCCTAACTGTTGCTGAATGAATCGGACTACGGTTGAGCATTAGAACCGATTTCTTTTTCAAGTTCACTAAAAAATTTTCCCGCCAGCATTTTCGCCGCGGCTTCGACCATGCGTTGGCCCACGCCGGCGATCACGCCGCCGACTTGCATTTCGCCGACGTAGGCAATTGCGGTGGCGCCATCAGATTCAGAAAGATCAAAATCGCCAGTGCCTTTTACGAATCCCGGTCCACCCTTCCCGTCAACAACCATGCGGTAATGCGCCGGCGGCTGCACGTCATCCAAACTGACGTGGCCTTTGAAGGTGCCTTTCACTGGGCCAACGCCGGCTTTCATCGTCGCGACGTAGGTGTTGTCACCAGTCTGTTCGAGCGACTCGCAACCCGGTATGCAGTGTTGCAGAACGTGCGGATCGATCAAGGCGGCGAACACGCGATCGCGCGGCGCCTGGATTTGATGAGTTCCATGAATCTTCATAAGAAATTATCCGCAGGTTACGCAGATTACACAGATTATGAATCAAGACGCACTTCATTGCTTGATTTCTTATCTGCGTAATCTGCGTAATCTGCGGATTATTTTCGTCCGGCGGCCACTAGAATTGCCCGCTTCGTATAGACCGTCGCCAGATGTCGACGATAGTCTGCGGACGCAAACAGATCGCCGTTACAGTCGATGTCGTCAGCCGCATGTGAGGTGGCGCTTGAAATCGTTTCTTCGTTGAGCGGCGCGCCAGTTAGCGCAGCTTCGACCGCGCTCGGACGATACGCTTTCGCTGCGATGCCGGTGATCCCGAGGCTCGCACTCCGGCAGTCGCCGCCATCCATGGTCAGGTTCGCGGCCACGCCGACAACCGCAAAGCCCGACGCGGGATGCGGCATCTTCACGTAAGCCTGCGCGGCCCCGTTCGGTTTGGCAATTCGAATCTCGCGAAGTATCTCGCCGGTTTCGAGTGCCGTCGTCAACAGATCGACGAAGAAATCGTCGGCCTTGATGGCGCGCTCGCCGTTCTTACTCACTGCAACGATCTCCGCGTTAAGCGCGAGCATTGCCGCGGGCCAATCGCCCGCCGGATCAGAGTGCGCGACGCTGCCGCCAATCGTTCCTTTATTGCGCACCTGCACATCGCCGATGTGCGCGGCGCAATCAGGCAGCAGCGGACAAATCTGTTTCAATAAATCAGATGATTCGATTTGATAATGCGTAGTCGCCGCGCCGATGCGAATCTGGCCCTGCTCTTCGCGAATGTAAGAGAGTTCTTTGATGCGCGCGATATCGACGAGCACCGGCGGCTGCATCAGACGCAGCTTCAACGCTGGAATCAAACTGTGTCCGCCGGCGAGAATCTTCGCGTCTTCATTCTGTGCGAGCAGATTTAGCGCTTCGTCAATTGAGTTGGCCCGTTTGTAATCGAATGATGCTGGAATCATGTTGTCTCCCTTTGGAGTGCGCCGGCAGAGCGAAGCGGGGACGGCGCTGTGGTTA
>CBFHBI010000626.1:0-2776 GCA_965653755.1 uncultured Blastocatellia bacterium | reverse complement strand
GAGCCCTGCCCGTACAGAATGGAACATTCGTTTAGAGGCGGGCGTGGCCCGCCTTTATACTGTCGCCGTGAATTTGCCGCAAAAAATAATCGACCTGGCGCAGACGATTCGCGACGAAGGCGGCCGCGGGTTGCTGGTCGGCGGCTGTGTGCGCGACGAGCTGATGGGCAATCAGCCGAAGGATTGGGATTTCGAAGTCTATGGAATTGAGCCCGCGCGGCTGCGTGCGATCCTGGAGCGCTTTGGCGAAGTGAATGTGGTTGGCGAAGCCTTCACGGTTTACAAAATCGGCGCGCACCTGGATGTTTCGCTGCCGCGCCGAGAACGAAAGCAAGGGCGTGGCCATCGCGCTTTTGTCGTCGAAGGGGATCCCGCGATGACGATCGAAGAAGCGACCCGACGGCGCGATTTCACGATCAACGCAATTCTGCAGGACCCTTTGACAAATGAAATCATCGATCCATGTCAAGGTCGAAATGATCTGGCGGAGAAAATTCTGCGCGCGGTTTCGTTGCAGACGTTTGCGGAAGATAGTTTGCGCGTGCTGCGCGCCGCGCAATTCGCGGCCCGTTTTGAATTCGACATCGATCCAGAGACTGTGACTCTCTGTCGATCGATTGCGCTCGACGATTTGCCCGCCGAGCGCATCTGGGGCGAAATCGAAAAGCTTCTCATGCGCGCGCGGCGCCCGTCCGTAGGCCTGACATGGTTGCGAAAACTGGGCGCGATTCATCAACTCTTTCCGGAGTTGGAGGCGCTGATCGATGTGCCGCAGGAACCGGAATGGCATCCTGAAGGCGATGTCTGGATTCATACTTTGTTGACGGTGGATCGCGCGCGCGAATCGATCGATGACTTGTCGCATGCGAAACAGTTGACGGTCATGCTGGCCGCGTTGTGTCACGATCTGGGCAAGCCCGCCACGACGGCGTTTGTCGATGGCCGCATACGGTCGCGCGAACATGAAGAAGGCGGCGTGCCGCCGACGATCGATCTGCTCGATCGCTTGAACATTCATACGCTGGAGGGCTATGACGTGCGCGCCCAAGTCATTGCTTTGGTGCGCGACCATCTGAAGCCGGGTGAGTTTTATAAGAGGCGCGACGAAGTTGGTGACGGCGCGTTTCGCCGGCTAGCGCGCAAATGCGAACTCGATCTGTTGTATCGCGTGGCGAAGGCCGATTCGCTGGGCCGCAATGCCGACTGGGTGCCGCGCGAAAAATGGTACACGGCAGAAGCGCAAGAGTGGTTCATCGCCCGCGCGCGCGAACTCGACGTAGCGGTGGCGCCGCCGGCGCCGATTCTGCTGGGCCGGCATGTGCTGGAGTTGGGCTTAGAATCGGGACCACGCGTGGGCGAAATCACGAAGGCGGTTTACGAGATGCAATTGGACGGACGAGTGTCCACGCTCGATGACGCTCGGGCCGCTGCAAAGAAGATATTAGCCGCAGACTACGCAGATTTCGCAGATGAGAAATAAGGAAGACGTGTGTGCAGGTGATCTGTGACACTGAAGTTTGTCATTTGATGTTATCTAATCTGCGTAATCTGCGGATTCACTTCTTCATCTGATCGCATGATAGAGTACCGGCCATGATTGAACTGCAACTTACCGACGACCACGAGGCGCTGGTCCAGACCGTGCGTGAGTTCGCGCAGAAAGAGATTGCGCCCTACATCAAAGAATGGGACGAGAAGCAGGAAGCGCATCCTGAAATTTTCAAGAAGATGGCCGAGCTCAACCTGCTCGGCGTCTGCATTCCCGAACAATACGGCGGCGCCGGCTTCGATTACATTTCGCTCGGCTTGGTTTGCGAAGAACTCGAGGCGGTCGATACGTCTTGGCGAGTCGCGATGTCTGTGCACACCGGGTTGAACTCGTTGACGCTTTACACCTGGGGCACTGAAGAACAGAAGCAGAAGTATCTCGTGCCACAGGCCAAAGGTGAGAAGTTGGCAACGTATGGATTGACCGAGCCGGGCGCTGGATCGGACGTCGTGGGCGCGCGTTCGACCGCCCGGCGTGACGGCGACGATTACATGTTGAATGGCGAGAAGATGTGGATCAGTCTCGCTGACTTTGCTGATAATTTTCTTTTCTTCTGTTGGACCGACGAAGAGAAGAGACGCAAGCGCGATCATTCCGGCATGTCATGCTTCATAGTCGAGCGCACGATGAAGGGTTTCACCACGGGAACGATTCTCGGAAAGATGGGGATTCGCGCCGGCAACACCGGATACTTTTCGCTTCAGGACGTACGCGTGCCGAAAGAGAACCTAATCGGCGAAGAAGGCGAAGGTTTTAAGATCGCCATGTTTGCGCTCGAGCAGGGAAGATACACCGTCGCTTCGGGAGCCACCGGCGTGATTCGCGCTTCGCGTGATGCTTCGGTTGCTTACGCGCTCGAACGCGAAGCGTTCGGAACGAAGATCGCGAACCATCAACTCGTCAAGCAGAAGATTGCTGAGATGGAAGCCGATTACTGGATGTGCCATCTGCTTTGGGCGCGCGCCGGTTGGTTGAAAAACGAAGGACGCGCGAGCGGCCGCGCGACGAGCTTGGCGAAATGGCAAGCGACCGTGCGCAGTGAGAAAGCCGCGTCGATGGCCATCGAGGTCCACGGCGCGAATGGTTATTCGAATGACTATCCGGTTGAGCGTTACCTCAGGAACTGTAAAGCTGCACTCATATATGAAGGCACGCGCGATATACACACATTCATGCAGGCGGATTGGGCGTTACGATTGAAAAAAGAGAAACCGGCCCGCAAGACTC
>CBFHBI010000625.1:0-2777 GCA_965653755.1 uncultured Blastocatellia bacterium | reverse complement strand
GTGAATAGTTGCCCTCTTTAAAGCCGACGTACGGCTGTACTTCATCGTCGGCAATCGCGGTTCGTTCAACCAGTTCGTAAAGTTCCGCCAGCGAAGGCACTTCCGTCAGCGACTTTAATTTGTCGGCGAGATCGTTGAATGAAAGTTTAGAGCCGGGAAATGGTGCGTCTGCAGTTTGCTGAAATTGAGTGGCCACTCGAACTCCTGTCATTCGTCTTATATCCGCCGCGAACGGCCCAGTCAAGAAGCGGCGCGATGCTTGGTCGCGAGCAGAATGCGCAGGTCGCGCACGTTTGTGCCCGTGACTCCCGTAGTGAGTGCATCTCCCAAGCCTGCAAAAAATGAGTACGAGTCGCTTCGCCGCAGAAAGTCCTCTGCGTCCAGTCCGAGAGCATTAGCTCGAGCGATAGTTGTGCTGTCCACCACCGCGCCCGCGGCGGGGCTGTTACCGTCGATGCCATCACTGCCGGCGCAGAGTGCCACGAAATCAGTCCGATCGGCTCGGCGAAGCAGAGCTATTCGCAAAGCCGTTTCGAGATTGCGACCGCCGACGCCGTTGCCTTTGACGGGACAAGCAAACTCGCCGCCTGAAATTAAACAGACCGGAGAATCGTTACGCGGCTCAGCGACGAGCTGCTGCAGCCGATTTGATAGTTCCTGGCAGCCTTCGGCGATTGCTTGATCGGCTATGTCGTTCGCAATCTCATCCTTGAATCCGCGCTGCTCGGCGGCTGCGCGGGCAGCCTGCAGCGCGTCCTGGTTGTCGAGAAGCACGACGTGCTTGCGCAGTGCATCTGAATGATTTTGAAATTCTCGTGAATTTTCGATGGCCTGAATTATGTTCGGCGGCAATTGTGAACCCAGATGATAACCAGCAATTACGTCTCGGGCATTTGGCGCGTCGGGATCCGGTGCAATCGAAGGGCCCGACGCCACGTTGTACTCTTCGCCGCGCGGAACGTCCGAAATGATGAGCGTAATTTGATCGCAGTGCGGCGCGCGCGCGGCGAGCTTGCCACCTTTCACGGCTGAGAATGCGCGGCGGACGGAGTTGATTTCCGATATTGAAGCTCCACAACCGACGAGCACTTTGTTTGTCGCGCGCAAGTCGGCGAGCGTGACGTTCGGCACGCTCGTCCATTCCATCATCGCTGAACCGCCGCCGGAAATCAGGAAGACGATCAGACCGCGTGTTCTCTCCGCTTTTTGCACTAACGCAACGGCATCCACTGCCGCCGCCAAACTGTTTTGATTCGGCAATGGATGACCGCCAGCATGAAAACGAAAGCGGCTGGTCGCTAACCATTGGGACTGGATTTGATCGGCGGGCGGACCGATCAAAACGCCATCGACAAGCGCTCCGCCGGTGGCTTGCTCAAGCGCATCAGCCATTGACCATGCAGCCTTACCGATCGCAATAGCATAGATTTCTCTGGTTTCAACCAAGACGTCGCAGATCGAGACTTTGTCGCCAGTTGTTTGCACGGCGCAGTGCACGGCCTCGCCGGCATCGACTACCCGAAGGGTCTCATCGAAGATTTGTCGCGCGGCGGTTCTGAGCTGCGTGAGGTCGGCCATTACTCGACGGTAATCAGGTCCTTCAATTCACGAAAGCGCTTCTCGCTGATGCCGCGGACGATGATCAGATGTTCAGGCTTGCGAAACGGGCCGTACTTCTCGCGATGTTCTACGATTCGCGCCGCGAGTGCTTTGCCGATACCGGGGAGTTTTTCTAATTCTTCGGCTGAAGCGGAGTTGATGTTGATTCGCGGCGTGGGCTGCGTTTGAATGGCCGATGAAGTTGATGGGAAAGGAATCGGTCGAGCAAATTGGCGCGTGACGCAGCCTGCGTTGACGCTGGCAATAATCGGCAATACCGCGAGTAATGCAAGAATCGCCTGAGATAGTTGTAGACGCTCAGAAGACATCTGCGATGAATTCCAACTGCGCTCCGAAGGAGCGCGATGTTTATAGACGCGAGCAAAATCAAAATCAAATTGCGCTGAAGGAGCGATATGATGTCGCTCCTTCAGCGCAGAATAGAATTTAGAGTGGAGGGTTCTATAAACATCTCGCGCCTACGGCGCGATGATAATCTCGCATCGTCGTTGTTCGCGCAACACCGTGTTTCACGAATGCAAGTTACTGAAAACAGAAGGAATGATCAATTGCCGCTCCGGAGTGCATTTTGCTGGAAGTGTTGAAGGTAAGACGCTTGTAACACGGAAGTGTGCGATCTTCACAGGGTTATGCACAGAAGCTGTGGAAGACTACTAACATTAGACCAACGCAGCTTCCTGCTCGTCCCATTCGCCAACTAACTCAAGAGCTTTCTGCAGGACAGGGCGCGGGCGAGCGCCATCGGCTTTGCCGATCAGGCCTTCGAGTTCCATTTGATCGAGCAGTGCGGCGGCGCGGCCGTAGCCGATTCGCAAGCGGCGTTGCAGGACGGAAGTCGAGGCGCGCTTCATGTCAACGCAGATGCGCAGCGCATCTTCGAACAATTCGTCGCGCTCGCCGTCAGAATCTTCGAGGCCCATCGCCTCTTCGTCGGATTGGGTGATCGTTTCGTCGTAGTCGGGCTCCCATTGCGCCTTGATGTGCGAAACGATCTGGTTGATTTCAGATTCGTCCACGTACGCGCCATGCACGCGCAGCAGTCGCGAAGAGCCCGGCGGCAGGAACAGCATGTCGCCGCGGCCGAGCAGATGTTCAGCGCCGTTGGTATCGAGGATCGTGCGCGAATCGACTTTGGAAGAAACGCGATACGAAATGCG
>CBFHBI010000624.1:0-2782 GCA_965653755.1 uncultured Blastocatellia bacterium | reverse complement strand
CTCGTGCGTGCGTGGGCAACTGCGGGGCACATGATCGGTAATCACACTTACTCGCATTGGTTTTATCCGAATCGCACGTTTGCGGAATTCTCTCAAGATGCTTTGCGCCTCGAGCCTTTGATTAGAGACATGCCGGGTTTCGCGCGCCGCTTTCGTTTTCCCGCGCTCAAGGAAGGAAACACACAGCAGCAGCGTGACCAGATGCGAACGTTTCTAAAAGAGCACGGCTACCAGATGGGTTACGTCTCGGTGGATGCTTCTGATTGGTACATCGATCAGCGCTTGCGCGCGCGGCTGACGGCGAATCCAAAAGCCGACGTTGCTGGTTACAGGGAATACTATCTGAATCATCTTTGGGACCGCGCGACATTTTATGACGGGCTCGCGAGAAAGGTGCTGGGGCGAACCGTCAAACATACGCTGCTGATTCATCACAACGTGCTGAATGAAATGTTTCTCGGCGATGTGCTGACGATGTTTCAGACCAAGGGCTGGAAATTGATCGACGCACAAGACGCGTTTACCGATCCAATTTTCAACGCGATGCCCAACAACACCCCTGCCGGCGAAAGCATCGTCTGGGCCCTGGCGAAAGAGACCGGAAAGTTCAACCTCATCCTGCGCTACCCAGGCGAAGACGACAGCTATGAGAAGCCAAAGATGGACAAACTCGGTCTCTAAGGCGAGGCAGTGGCCCGACCGTTCGGGACGCTCCCAAGTCCATACCACGTGCGGTAGAGAGTGAATCGTCGGGGCAGTAGCCCAACCGTCAGGGAGGGCTCCATTCTTTCTCTAGCCCAGCCGTTTACGGCTGGGAATAATCGTGAGGCGTGGATCGGAAAGCCTCATTAATGAGGCTTTGCATCTTCGATTTCCCAATCAACCCAGGCGTGAACGCCTGGGCTAGAGAAAAGTCGAGACAACGAACACGCCGGGGCAAGAGACACATATTTCTCTCGCCACAATCGCCGCAACCGCAGTATACTCCCGCCCGATTCATCGCCTTACGGCTTTCCCAATGGCCGACTACAAACAACTCAAGGTCATGATCAGCAGCACGGCGCTTGACCTGCCTGAGCACCGCAAGGAAGCGATGGACGCCTGTCTGCGCCATCGGTGTCTCAACCGGCCAAAGCGACTGGAGCGATCCGAGTTCGCACATGGCGATGTAGACAGTGCACCTTGCTTGCATTTGAGGGGGGCGAGACTGGTCCTCGCCCTCTGATTTTTATTAAAGGCGACTGGGCTGCAATGGACCCGATCTTAATAGCTGCGATTATCGGCGCCGTTGGCGCCGTTGCGGCGGCGATCGCCGGAGCCTGGCTCACGAAGGTCCATAGGAAATCAGGCAAGGTCATGCTCGAATCGTTCTCGATAAATCATGAGAAGTGCCGCTATGAAGAATACACGTTTGATCCGAATAAACCTTTTTGGCCTAAGGAAGATAAAGGCGCCGTGACCTTATGCGGAGCGGAGTCAGCATATGAAATTGGCTTACACGGCAAATTCTTCAAGAGCTACGCAGAAGCTTATGCATATAGCGACATGCTGAAGCGAACGAGGAATCATCGTTCCTTTTCGAAGTACTCTACCCACACAAAGTATTTTGAGCGGTTACACACAGACGATCAGAACGATCCTAACTATCCAAATTTTTACCTTTCCATCAGCAACAACACTGCGTCTCCGGTAATACTAAAGTATATGAAGGCGGTGCTCGAGAATGTTCAAGGTTTACTCGGCAGCGGTGCGTCTCAGGCACTGGAATCGATCAAGACTTACTGGATTAAAGTGTCGCCGCGAGGGGGCGCCGAACGTGTTTCAATGATACCAAACCTTCGGATAGAAGCCGGTGACGCCGTTGCCTTTGATGTCTTCCTGATACCGGAGACGGAACGAATGGGCGGGTATGCGTGGACGATGAGGCTACGTATTTATTATTCAGAAAATGATTTTGTGGAAACTGACTCCTTCATCGTTATCATGTAGTAAGTAATTGTTGCTTCTCAAGTCGTGACCTCCGTTGAAAGAGAAATCGAGTCTGGCGCTGTCAACGATCAAGCTCTGGCCACTTTCACGGTCAAAGTGGATTTCTCTTTGACTTCAACCGATGGCTCTGCGATTCCGAGTGCGGTCCACTTCTGGTTTTGATCGTCGGTAAAGCTCCATCGCAGTTCTGTGTTCTTCTTGCCAGTAATAAAGGTCGGGCCGCTGCGAATGTGCGAGATGGGTTTGATCATCATGCCACCGCCCAGGGCAGAGGCGGCGGTAACGCGTTCGCGCAGGAGGGCGATGATGTTAGCTGGCGTCTTTGGATCCGAAACGTTCAGTTTGATTTCCCAGCGTTGCTCGTCGCCGGCGGTGGATATAAGCGTCGTTTGCGCGCCTTTGAGCCTGCCGTTGCCGTGAGCCAGGCCATCGGGAAGAAATCGATCGGCCATGGCGCTGCGGGCCCAGGGCGCGTGCGGGTCCCAACGATATTCGATTCCCAGCGCGGCGCTTTGAGCGGTGGGCATGTCAATGGCCTTTGAGATGAGGTAGAGCGCGCCGTCGATTCCGGAACTGAGACCCGCCGTGGTGATTATCTTGCCACTTTCAACATAACGCGCGCCGAAGACGGGCTTGGTGTTTGGAAACGCGGAGAGGTCTTCGATCATTCCGTAAGTGCAGGTTGCAGATTGCCCATCGAGCAGCCCGGCATGGCCGAGCAAAAATGCGCCGGTGCAAACTGACATCACATACTTCGCGTCAGCCGCGGCCTTCTTTAGCCAGGTCATGAAGG
>CBFHBI010000623.1:0-2783 GCA_965653755.1 uncultured Blastocatellia bacterium | reverse complement strand
TGCGCTTTGAACGCCGGCGACTCGACCGCGAGCCGCTGCTCTTTGACGGGGCGCATCAAGTAGATGCGCCCGCGTGGGCCATCGTTCTCATCGCTGGTCGCCACGTAAGTCGGACACGCTTCGAGACAGAGCCCACAATGAACGCAAGCGAGAATCTTCTCTTCTTCGCGCGCGAGGATGGAGTTGAAAGTGATTGATTCAGCGGCCTTCGCTGACGTGAAAAATCATGCGGCCGGCGCCAACGCAGCTTCGTTCTGAACTGTGATGGTTGGATTTGGATTTGCGCTCGGAATTGGCAAACTTTGTTCGGCGAGCAATGCGACGTGTTCTTCCATTCCCCACCGCGCTTTGTACAGACAATCCTCGATTGAATGGCCCACACCGGTAAAGCCTTCAAGATCAGGTGAATAGAATCCAAAGAAGTTCGGATCCGAGGTAGCCTCGATAACGAGTGAGTAGCTCAGGTCAATCATTGATTACCTCTGACTTATTCCGGCCGCTTTGAGAATAGCATGACATGTACCCTTAGGCACTTCTTTCGCCCCATGAAAATCCACACGAATCAACCGTTGATGTCCAGGTTTGTTGTAATAACGAATAGAACCCTTCTCTTTGAGCAGCCGAAAGCCATTACTCTCGAGAAGTTTCACCAACTCGCTAAATCTCATTGCTCAAATTGCGTGACGCCAAGGTCAACTAATGCCGGCGCGATTCTTTAATTTCGAACGACGCTTTCTCTTTTCGGAGTGCAACTCCCCAGTCGTCGTCTAATATCCAACCGCCACCCCATCACTTCTCCGCGGATCGGTCGCCCCCAGACGAATGCCCGTCTTCTCTTCAATCATGATTCCTTCGCAATCGCCGAGATAGCGCGGCTTGTCGGTCAGTCTGTGGCCGCGCGCAGTCAGAGCTTTCTGTGTGTCACCCGATAAGCCATAAGGCTCGTACACCAATTCATCCGGCAGCCATTGATGATGGATGCGAGGGGCGTCGATAGCCTGCTGGATGTTCATGTTGTAGTCGATCACGTTGGTGATCACGTCAAGCACCGTATTGATGATCGTGGGACCGCCGGGACTGCCGACCGTAAACCAAAGCGATCCGTCTTTGCGCAAAACGAACGTCGGAGTCATCGCCGACAGCGGCCGCTTGTGCGGCGCAACGGAATTCTTCTCTCCCTGAATCAGCCCGTAAAGATTTGGCGTTCCGGGTTTGGCGGCAAAGTCGTCCATTTCATCGTTCATGATGACGCCGGTGCCCTTCGCCACCACGGCTGAGCCGTACGAATTGTTAAGGGTGTAGGTGTTCGAAACCGCATTGCCGTCCGCATCGACAACGGTGAAGTGCGTCGTCTCGTCCGATTCATAACCCAAAGGCTTCCCTGCTCTGACTTGTTCGCTGTTCGACGCGTGCTCCATATTGATCGTGCTGCGCAACTGCGCCGCGTATTTCTTATCGACCAAGCCGGAAATCGGGACCTTCACAAAATCCGTGTCGCCCATATATTCGGCGCGATCGGCAAACGCACGGCGCATGGCTTCGGTTGTCAGATGATAGCGATCTGACGACGCCCAATCGATTTTTTTGAAATCGTAGCCTTCGAGAATGTTCAGCATTTCGATCAGCACCGCGCCTCCGGAAGAGGGCGGCGGCATCGAGATGATCTCGTAACCACGATACGTGCCATGAATCGGTTCCCGCTCTTTGGCGACATACCCGCGCATGTCCTCCATCGTGATCAGACCCTGATGCCGCTTCAGGTCATCGACTATCAGACGCGCTGTCTGGCCTTCGTAGAATTCATTTGGACCACCGCGTTGCAAACGCGCGAACGTCGCGGCCAGATCGGGCTGCACAAAAGTTTCGCCTTCGTTGTAGAACTTGCCGGCTCTGAGATAGATGCGTTTGGTCTCGTCATACTTCGAAAGATAATCGCGACTGCCGCGCAACGAACGCGCGAGTTCGTGGGTAACGGTGAAGCCTCTGGCCGCCAACAGTCGCGCCGGCTCAATCAACTGGGTCCAGGTCAGCTTGTGTGAACCATATTTCTTCAGCGCTAATTCCATTCCGCGCACCGTGCCGGGAACGCCCGCCGCGCGATAGCCTTCAATCGACCCGCCCTCGCCCTTGATCACGTTGCCGTCTTTATCGAGATAGATGTTGCGCGTGGCCGTGGCCGGGGCCATCTCGCGATAATCGATCGCGGTTGAGCGGCCGTCCTTCAAACGGATCATCATGAAGCCGCCGCCGCCGAGATTACCCGCCGCCGGATGAGTCACCGCCAAAGCAAATGCGACCGCGATCGCCGCATCGACCGCGTTGCCGCCGCGCTTCATGATATCCACGCCGACCTGCGAAGCGACTTCGTTCGTTGAGGCGACCACGCCGTGGCGCGCGCGCACCGGCTCAGGCGAGGCGGCGATAGTTGTTTGCGATAATTCGTAGCGTGGCAGCGTCGAAGGAACGCATACAATAGCAAATACCTAAAGCGGTGCAAGCAGCGCGCGCATTCTCTTAAACATCATTGGCCTCCTGTTTTAGGGGGGGAAATCTGCCGGGCGACAAAATCTTCTCCGGATCAAGTTGCTGCTTCACTCGTTTCATCAAATCAGTCGCCGATCCGAAACTGCCCCAACTATCGAATTCGTGTTTGATCTCGACGGGCGCTCTTTCGACAATCAAATGACCGCCGAGATTCTCTGCCCTTTGCCTTAGTCTTTCAAGCGCACGCACTGATTCGCGATGATAGACCGGCGCGCGCGACATCGCCCGAATGCGGCCTT
>CBFHBI010000622.1:0-2783 GCA_965653755.1 uncultured Blastocatellia bacterium | reverse complement strand
CAACATGCCTCGCAATCTCGGCGGCACCTTTTCCATTGCCAGCGACGCGCCGACTCCCCATTCACCGCCCATGCCGATGCCAAACAGTGCTCTCAAAATCAGGAAGGTGATGTAATTTGGCGCCAGACCCGATAAGACTTCAACAATAGAAAAGAAAATGAGATCGATAATGAGCGGCAAACGCCGTCCATAACGATCTGCCATCAAGCCGAAGATAAACGCGCCTACCGGACGGAAAGCCAGAGTCAGGGTAATCGCTAACGCGATGTCTTTGTCCGTCTTGTGAAACTCGGCCTGGATGGCGGTCAACGCCACCACGACCAGAAAGAAATCAAATGCATCGAGCGTCCAGCCGAGGAAGCCCGCCAATACGGCGGCGCCGTGGCCTGCGGAGTCATGGTTTACAGGTTTACTTGCTGTCGGCAGGGCAGTCTCGTGTCACAAGCCCCACCATCAGGGAGGGGTAGCTGGGTAAGCTGGCCCCCCCTGACGGTCGGCCTTCTGACACTACGTAGAAACGCGGCGATACTAAACTTTGCACGCCGTTGGTTCAAGCGAAACTTTACGTCATAATCGCCCAAACCAAATTGATCGAGGCGTCGTCGCTTGCTGGATCCAACCAAACGATTTTCCAAACGCGTTGAGAATTATCTGAAGTACCGGCCGAGCTATCCGCCCGAGATTATTTCTCTGCTCGAGTCTGAATGTGGATTGACGCGCGAAACCGTCGTCGGGGACATCGGCTCCGGCACTGGCTTCATGACTGAGCTATTTCTGAAGAACGGTAATCGGGTGTTCGCGGTCGAACCTAATGCGGAAATGCGCGCGGCCGGCGAGAAATTATTAGCGCAGTATCCATCGTTTGTCAGCGTCAACGCGACGGCGGAAGCAACGACGTTACTGAATACATCAATCGATTTGATTGTTGTCGGCCAGGCGTTTCATTGGTTCGACCACAGCGCCGCCAAGATCGAATTCCGGCGAATTCTCAAACCGGGAGGTTGGGTGGTGTTGGTTTGGAACGGGTTCAGCATCGAAACCAACGCTTTAGTTCGTGGTTATCACGAACTGCTTTTGAAATATGGAACCGATTACCATGAAGTCAGCCGCGAAATTCAGAGCTGCGACATTGAGACGTTCTTCTGGCCGCGGAAATATCGCGAGGCAAGGTTTCCTTATAAACAGGTCTTCGATCTTGAAGGTTTCAGAGGTCGCCTGTTGTCCGCTTCATACGCGCCACAGCCCGGCGATCCAAGCTACGAAGAAATGATTGATGAACTGCGCGCCGTCTTCGACTCAAATCAAAAGAACGGCCGGGTTGATTTCGATTACGAGACGCAGATTTATTACGGCCAACTGTCGGACTAGTTCCCAGTTCAAGCTTCGACTTGCGAACCCTCTCAACCACAATCTGAAGGTTGAACTCTTAACGATCATCGCGCGGCGAGTTGAGTCAATGCGTGAGCGAGATCCATTCGCGTAAAGCTTCCCTGCGGATCGAAATTCGTGCTGCTGCTCTTGATTAATCCGTTCTGCACGGCCACCGCGACATAGCCTCTGAGCGAAGCCGGAATCGACGCGGCATCGAGATAGGTCAACGTGTAACTGCCGCTTTCGGCTTGCTGCCGCAGTCCGGCGGCGCGCACCAGCGCGACCGCGGCGGTCAAACGATCGACAGCGGCATCCGGTTGGAAGGCCGCGCCCCGACCAACCGCGGGAAACAGCGCACCGTTGGGCGATGCCTGCGCGCTTTCAACGAAAAGCATCGTCGCCCGGTCATGAACGTCCGGGTAGTTCGATTGCGACGGCAAGTACTGTGGCACGCGCGCGCCTTCGACCAGTGCGGCCGCGAGATTTGCTCGGGTGACAGCAAACGCCGGTCGAAAGTGTGTGCCGAGAGGTGAAGACAAAAGGAATCTGAATGATTGATTGATTTCTGCAATCGAGGTCGCGTCCAAGCCGGCAATGTCAGTCAAAGACGGATATCTCGCCGATGTAGTCCGCGCAATTCCCGAGAAAGGTTGAGTCGCAACTTGATTGGTGGACAAGTTTCCACCTGTGGAAATCGATCCGGTAATGGTTTCGACTCGCGCTGTAAGGCCGCCGCCGGGATTTGCCATTACGATTCGCTGGCGTCGTCCCGTTAATCCCGGCGCATTCAGAGAATTGCTCACTGCCTGCGTAGTACCTTGCGAATTGACCAGCGACAGCGTGAGATTATTCGGGTTCAGCGTATCGCCCCAGGCACTCTCCACCGACGAAAGCAGCGTGTTTGCCGGAATGCTCAGCGCCGAGTCCGTGGCCGATCCCGGAACTGCGTTGCCTGAGAATGTCTGCGTGCTGTTATTGAAACCCACTTGACCCTGATAAGCCGCGCCGCGCCACGATCCGAAATGTCTCTGCGAAAACGCGGCCTCCAACACGGCTGCTTGCGCGTTGAGCATGCCGGCGCCGACTTCGTACATGTAATACGGCGGCAAAGGTGTCGCCGTCCTTTGCAGAATGTCGCGTACTTGCCCGGGCGTGAGATTGGGATTCGCCTCCAACATCAAAGCGATCGTGCCGGCCACCTGCGGCGCAGAGAAGCTCGTCCCACTGCCGGTCGTGTAATAAGGCAGTTCCGTCGCACTCAACGAGCTGTCGTTCGCCGCTAATCCGTCAATAGTCGTGACGGTCCCCAGAGTTGAAGCTCTTAGACTGACGGTGTTGACGCCGGGCGCGACGAGGGTCGGGCGAAACAGCGGACTGCCGAATTCGCCGCGCGATGAAAAACTCGCCAGCTT
>CBFHBI010000621.1:0-2784 GCA_965653755.1 uncultured Blastocatellia bacterium | reverse complement strand
GTTCGATCAGCGCAAGATGGAGGAGCGCAAAGACATACTTGTTTACAGCTCCGAACCTTTGAAGGATGGAATCGAATTAAGTGGTCCAATCGATGTCACGCTTTACGTCTCATCAGACGTGAAAGATACCGACTTCACGGTGAAGCTGATCGATGTCTATCCCGATGGCCGCGCTTACAATTTGGATGAGACGATTCAGCGTCTGCGTTATCGCAACGGCTACGACAAGCCATTGGCGTGGATGAAATCGGGCGAGGTTTACAAGTTCAGCTTCTCACCGATGAATACGAGCAACTATTTTGACGCCGGACATCGCGTCAGGATTGAAATCTCGAGCAGCAATTTCCCCCGTTTCGATCGAAACATGAACACCGGCGGAAATAATTATGACGAAACAAAGGGTCTGGTGGCCCACAATGTCGTGCATCACTCGAAGCAGTATCCTTCGACCGTGACGATTACCGTGGTGAAGAAATGATTGCTATTTTGGTTGACAGCGCCAACGGCTACTGGAAGGTTAGCGGTGCGAGGAGTTGTTTTTGATCGGGGGTTAATTGGCGGCCATGCCGATGCGAGCATTCCGCCAGCGCAACCAGTATTTGCGCTTGTTGATGATTGTCTTGAAGCCCTAGCGTTAGGTTGAGCACGGTCGACACCAGTTCGTTCGCTTTCGATTCCAAACCCCCAGCGATTAGCCCAGACGAAATCTGGATCAGCATCAGGCACCGTTGATCCGTCCGCTGAATTTGATCGGTGCCTTCGATGGCCCGCAATAATAGCCGGACGGCCAGTTCCTTGTTGCCGCTCTCCAGCAAAGCGTCACAGACTAGCACGAGATATTTGACTCGCGCGTAATCGTGGCCCAGCGCGCCCTGGATCTCGAACACCGAATCGATCAACCCTGACAACGCAGCCTTCCTGCCCAGCTCGATTAGGGTCGTAAACTGCTGCTCAGGATTGGAGATAAGCAGTGCTGCTGATAATCCCTTTTTGAAATCCTGAAGTGTCCCATAGGCAAGGGTCAGTTCGTGACATGCCATATCTCGCACGGCTAGCATTCGTTCGCCGTAACACGGCTCAGAGGCTATCAGTTCATGAGCATCTGCCAGCATTTGTGAGGCCTGCGTGTCATTCCCAGCTTTATGTCGCTCGATGGCGTGCTGCGTCGCCGCCCGCGCAAATTCGATCGGGTTTTCGATTTGGTCCGCCGCCAAATCCGCTTGATCGAAATATCGAGATCTTGCAAATCCGCCCGTCAACTGAACCAGAGCGTCGTCTCTGGGGAACGTTTTCCCGAGATCAGAAGCCGAGGGGCCTTCGATTTCATCACACAGTTTGAAAGCCCGTAACAGATTCTCTTTGGCTTTCTCTCTTAGTCCCAGTTCTTCATGAACGTCTGCGATTGCGATTAACTGGAAGATGCGGTCCTCAACGGACTGATTTTCGACCTCGGCCTCAGCCTCAAGGAGAAAATTTTCAGCTTGGTCGACGTGACCACCACTCTTTGAGATGTTGGCCAATTCAATCAGGCACGTTGTCCGCGCATTACTGTCGTCGATCGACTTAATCAACTCCTCGCTCAATTCAATCGGGTTCACTTTGCCGGTTATGGATACGATTCTCGCCAGTGTCGAATCGCGGTCGTCTAATCGTTCCGACACTTCCAAGGCCGTGTCGAGCAAGTTGTTTTCGGCATACTTAACGGCGACGTCTTCCAGCGCCAAATTCAGATTACCGAGGTCTTCGATTGACTCAACCAGAGATAGCACGTTGTCAGTTGTTTCGCTCGCAACGGCGTGCACTGCTACCTGGGCGATTGTTATATCGCGCGAGTAAGAATCGGAAATTTCATCCGCACTTTTAATGGCGTCGTCGAGCAGGCCCAACGTCGAGTAAATGACCGCCGCTGCACTCATGATTTCGTTGCGGGCGCCAGTTTCGAGAGAGTTCGCGACCGCGACGGCGGCGTCGACAAATTCCAGACCGGGCAGCGTTGACTCGTCAGGACTCATTCCCTCATCTCAAAGTGCGCAACCCAAGACGGTTCGCGGCAGCATCATCGAGCGTGATAATTTCGTGGCGGACAATTTGTGCTGGTTAATGGCGTCAGTTGAGCAGCGGCTTGATCTTCTTCGCGAAATCAGCGCTGGCTGCGTCGTTCGTCACGATTTCGATCTGATCAGGACTCGTTACGCCTAATCCCAATTGTACGGCGCGAGCGATTTGCGCCTGGTCGAAGACTTTTCCGGCGCTGACTTCGGGCGTCGTGCCGTAGTATCTGAGCAACGCCACGCCGACTGCATCGATCGCAATCCGATCGGTGCCAGCCAGGATCACCTGAGGATTTACCTGCTGACCTTTGTCCGGGCCGCCGTTAACGAAAGCATTGACACCGTCGAGCACAATCAGCGCTGGTTGATATGCAGAATTAATTTCCGCAATCATACTTCGCTGATTCGGCGAGCCGTGCAACTCTCTCATGTAATTGTACGATTCGCCCGGTACCTGCTTCGCCGCCAGCCCCACGGAGTTCTTGAGCGACAAGGTAAAGTGGCTGCCAAAGCGGTGCGTCTTCAGGCAGCAAGTTTGGACAATCGCGCCGGCATTGACGACCGGCTTCGGCAACGCAAATCCGTTCTGCCAATGATGATCGGTCTTTTTAATCGGCACCCAATCGTTCGCAGTCAACTCGTCAAATACAATCGTTTCGACCTTCGCGTCCTTCGCCAGATGAAACAGGTCCTTGGCTTCCATTACCTCACGGGTGTGGCCCATGCCGCTGCG
>CBFHBI010000620.1:0-2792 GCA_965653755.1 uncultured Blastocatellia bacterium | reverse complement strand
CGTTCGTACTGGGGGAATTTACGGGGTGCCCCGGGGAATTTGCTGGCATAAATTACACCGCATCTCAGGCAGCTTAGAGCGAAGCGGCGTTTTTAATCGGATACCGGCGTGAGTTGGCAGCACGAAGGGCCATAATCATGCCCGTATTTTGTCGCTGGAGCGTTTCTCCGGCATCAGTCGCTGGAGCGTCTCTCCGGCATCAATTGTGGGATTCACGACATACGCCATCTGGTGAGGCTCGCAACCGCATTCCGTCGCGGTATGTCTGGCTTAATCGTCAGTTCGACGACCGACACGCCATCCAGGTTGACGGCATAGTCTTCAACCTCGGTAATTGACCCGTTCGGGCTGAAGTTCCACTGCTGGCGCACGATCTCTTTCAGCCGCCGAACGCCATGCGAGAGTGAACTCCTGGGTCCGCTCCCGCTCGCGCTCGTCGAAGCGGAGATGGATGCGACGTAAAGTGACCGGCTGGTCGAAGATTAAGTGCATCTGTTATTCGCCGGATTCAGCAGCGCGCCACCCGGGACCATTGCCGGACCGAAGCGCCGCAAGATGCTCGTTGCGTTCGAGGTTCCCAGTTTGCCGAGTAAGGGTGCAGAGACCTGGGAGACTGGCGCAACTGATCCTTCCCCTATCTCTTCGTCCTGGACCGACGCCTGTAGCTTCGCAAGCCAGATCGGTGGGATCTGCTCCATGCCGTGATCGGTCTTGGCGTGCTCTGCGCACCTTCTGCAATACTTCCTGCTCAGTCTCGCCACCGGCTTCAACGTGGCAATCAACTCCAAGTTTGCGAGAGCGACCGCCGCCGCGTGCGCAACGCCGAACCGGCACGGCCAAGACTCCACAGCCCAGCATTGCCGCTGAGGATAGCTGGGCGGTTGTCTCCAGAAATGTTAAGATCTCGTCCGAGGTCCAGCTTGGGTCGCAGAAATTCAGAGTGGCTCTCCGGCGGTGCGAAATGAAATCACACCGCAAGTTAGTTATGTGCGGCCTCACGGTCGCGGGAATTACGCTGGTCGCGCTCAGCCCTGCGCCGAACGTACTGTGGCGCGCAGTCAAGCTCGTACACCCAGCGTTCCGGCAGCTTCGTCGCATTGATTCCAAAGCGTCGGTGCGCAGGGATTTCTATTCAGCATTCGGCAGTAGTCTTTGTGAGCATATCCGGGCTGAGTTGAAGATCGCTGCCGAGCATCCAGCGAAAGTGAGATTGCAGGATTCGTTTACGGTACGAGGTCACGTTCAGGTTGATCACATAAGAGTTGCACGCGAACCTGGATCTACTGGGCCGCGCTGTCAAGATATTTCTCCGTTTTGGATCGATCCCACAAGCGTAGAACTACATGATTCCGAAGCCATTCTGTGGAATGGCGGTGTTCAACTCACTCTGACACTCGCCGGGGTTGAGTTGCGGCCAGATGCGCCCGTACCAGCATCCCAGAATGGCGCGGTCTGGTCGGTTTCCCCGAAAAAAGCTGGCCGGTTACATGGTTTCTTAGTAATGGGTACAAACCAACAACGTTCAGCACCGTGGCGCCGGGTGACGTACAGTATCTCGGCGGCCGACGCACCAATTGACATCGACGTGGTGGACGATCTACTTACTCGCGATAGAACGCTTTCATTCCTCGCAGCCTTCCTCGGACCGCTTCTTACGCTTCCAGGCATCATCTCGTTCCTGAAACAATACCGTCAGAGAAAGCCAGCTAAAGCGGCAGCCACCAGTTGAAGGCCCGCAACATAGATCGGGCCGGTTCCCGGATCAAACGGACTTCGATGGAAACTGGGGTCGTGGCACAGCACTGATGATCGTGAAGCCCACGTTGGACGTAATAGCAAGCGAGGACGCGGCCAGTCGCATTGAAGACGCGCTCCAGCGAAGCACTGTGACAGTTTGTCCGATACGACATGAAGTTCATTCTCCTGCGTGCTTTTGTTGGATTGTGGTTATCCGCTGTTTGCGCCTGTGCGCATTCGTCTCAGTTGCCGATCGGAGAAGTCCTAAGAAAAGGTCCTATCACCGTCAAACTTCGGCCGTACGTGACCCCTCCGTAGGGCGTCCCGCTACCCATCAAAGTCAAAACCGAATACGGCTTTCTCTTCGATGTCGGCAGCACCGATGTTGCGACCGAAGCGTTCCGCATCACCGTGCGCGTGCTGCTCGAAGGCGGCGACGAAGCCACGTTCACGGTATTGCGCCAGCGCGATCGGTTCGCGCCGGAAGCGAAAGTCGCTGTACCCACGCCGGATTCGACGCTCATTGGCGTGGATGTTACCGAAATCGGGCCGATGCACAGCGTAGCTGTCAACTCGGTCGAATAACACCGCCCGGTCTTTGTGCGCTCGCGCGCTGAGTTCCGCACACCTGGGCAGCGCTTTTCGCGCCAACGGCCGCGTCTGGGCTCGCGCCCACCGCTATCCCCTGTGTAAACTCACAAGGTGCGACGCCGTCATTTTCTCGCTTCCCCATTGGCTGCCGCTTCGGCTGCGTCGGCGACGTCCGCCGCAGCCACAAACCGTGGCCCGGCTCAGCGGCCGCCAAACATTCTTCTGCTCATGTTTGACAAGTGCCGCGCCGATGCAATTGGCTGTTACGGCCGTTCCGAACATCGAACACCAAACCTGAATAAGCTCGCCTTATCAGGCATTCGATTCGACCATGCCTACACTCCGCAGGCGCTGTGTGCGCCCGCTCGGGCGTCGATGATTACGGGACTTTACCCCCACGCGCATGGCGTCAACCGAAACGTCTATCCGATGACTGCGTCCTCCTACACGCATACCAATTATCC
>CBFHBI010000619.1:0-2796 GCA_965653755.1 uncultured Blastocatellia bacterium | reverse complement strand
TTTGCGTTGTACTGAAACATGTATGTGGGAACGGCATAAGTCGCCGCGGGCCCGTAAACGGTCTTGACGAATCCGGCAGTAGTATCGCACCCGGCAGCGCATGACGCATTTGGATTGTACGTTCCGCCGTAAACGATCAATATGAAAGAACCGTCCATCTTCCCGGTTAGTCCGGCTGCCACGGTTCCACCTGGGTTTGTCTCGCAACCGCCGGGACTTGGGCCAGCGAAGGTTACGAAGGTCCCGTTCTTGAAGTCCTCGACAACGTTGTAAGTGCCATCTGCATTCGGCGTGGTGTTGGCTCTGAAGAAACGATCAAAACTGTCGGTTGCCCAGTCCAGACCGCATGTTCCCGAGTCGGGAGACGTGCTGTGGAATGGACCATACTGTCTAACGGCAGGTCCGGCCAGAGAGTATGTTGCAAAGACTACAGCCGCAACGAGCATCGCCGAAACGGCTGCGATTCGAATTCCTTTCATGACTTGTCTCCTTTGCGAAATGAGGCAGAGGTCGATGCCCACAACGACCGAGACCGGCGAGCCAGACTTCAACGCCAGCAGGGCAATAATAAAATTTACCGCGGGTGTTCCGGGAGAAGCGGGAAGCGGGCAAGAGAAACGTCTTGTGGGGCTTACGGCTTCTTCACACCACACGCACCGTCGGAGTCCGCACCTAACCGGCAGCGTGAAAATTCTTGTGGGCGGACTCTATGTCAGTTGCCTGGTCGTGTCAAACGTCAAATTAGCGACGCTTTTTGCAGGCTGACATAGAATCAAGCTCGGTGAATTCCTTTCGGTTGTTACGTGAGCGGCCCGAATGCATTACGGCGGGCCGCCCATCGCAGTTGAAACAACGACTGATTACTTGGGCAACGTCTCGCACTGCTGCTCCTGCGCTTTGTACTGCTGCTGGAACGCATCCTTGGCGGTCTTTTGATTGTCGTCGAAGTTCTTCTTTTCAGTCTTCTGCTGATCTTCAAAAGCTTTCCGCTGAGCCGGCGTGTGAGGCTGCGAATCGAATTGCTTCTTGGCAACTTTCTGATTGTCATCGAAAGCCTTCTTGTCAGCCTCTTGTTGCTGGTTGAAATTCTTTTCTTCGTCCTCTACGAACTTGTGACAGTCCTTTCGGTTCGTGGTGCATCCAGGATTTGTGTTCGGACAAGGAGCACAGAGAGTGCGACTGGTCAGAAATGGAATGTACATAACAACGCCATCGGGATCGACGATGTCAGCCGGGCCGACTGGATTGTGCGTGACGGTTGGACCAGTTGAACGTCCCCACCAATTGTTTCTCGCGTCCAGATTTCCCGCGAACCCGCCGCTATCAACTTCCAATCCTGCGACGGGGTAACCAGAAATATTATTGTTGTTGATGCTGATACCCATGCTGGGACAACCGGGACACTCATCGTCTATTCGGATGCCCCTGCCGGCGCCGTTTTGCAGATTATTGCAGGTAATCGAAAGAGTATCCGCGCCGCCGAAGATGCGAATGTCAGCCGTGGCCGAATCGTTCGAATCATGAATGTTGTTGTGCGTGATAGTCGATGACTTAACAAATGAGAGTCCGATCGCTCGGCGATTCGAATCAAACTCGTTGTATGAATAGGTCGTTAGTGACGCGCTAGCATTGACTGCATCGATCGCGCTGTTGCTATTTCCGACAAACTTGTTGCCGTCGATAACCGCATTGACAAGACCAAAATTGGTATCGATGCCGGTTCCGTTGTCGGGTCCGTTGACGTTCGCGTTATTGTTCTGGATCAGGTTGCGCTCGACTGTGGTTTGAATCGAGCCATCGTTATCCAGTTCAATCCCGATGATGTTGTTCTGGATGATGTTGTTGCGAATCTGATGACCACCGTGCGTACCGGTAGCGCCTGGGTTGGTCCATATTCCGGCATCAAGCCCTGTGAACGGTGGAAGATTCCCTGGATTATTGACACCCTGAATCGTGAAACCGTCAATCACGACGTTGTCAGCCTCAATTTGAAACGCGCCGTCACCGCTGCCGACAATCGATTCGCTGCCGGTCGCACGCGTACGCGCGTCGTTGCCAGCTTGCGCGCCTAGAATTGTCAGCGTATTCGTAACCTGCACCAGTTCGGGGTAAACGCCGGCACAGGCTTGGATCGTGTCGCCGGCGGATGCTGCCGTGACTGCCGCGCTAATCGTGTTGAAGCTCGGATTTGTGCATGATCCACCGCTGATTCCGGAGGGCGTGCCAGTCGGTGATACGTACCAAGTACTCGCGGCTTGCGCTCGACGAGCACCAAGAACCGAAAGGCCTAGGACAAATGCGGCGATCGTCAGTAGAACTGTGGGTTTCTTGTAATTCATGTGTGCATACTCCTTGAAGAATTGAATTGATACTTGTTCAAATAGTCGAATCGAACAATCTGGTGACGCTGCGTAAAGACACGTCGCCATCGCAAAATAAAGGCACTCGGATTGTCGGGATATTTTTGAGGAGCGATCAGCAGCGGGAAAGGCAACGTCCCAGGGGACTGAACGTCTCCGTCACACTCAGCCGCCGAGTTTCGGACCTTTGGCCGGTGTGCTTGTTCTTCGAGTTTGCCTACTCTAGGCGAATTACTTTCCGGCTGTCAATCGGTCCGCGACCGCGTGTGTCCGAGCCAGGAAGAATGAGCAGCCCATCAGCTTCGACAGGCTGCTCCCAATTTCCGCTATCGCGACGAGTTTCTAGTGATCAGTCTTCTTTAGAATGCGATCGCCCGGTTGCGCATGGGCTTGTTCCGCTTCTCGGATAGCGCCAATGCGACGGACATTATCGTAC
>CBFHBI010000618.1:0-2798 GCA_965653755.1 uncultured Blastocatellia bacterium | reverse complement strand
ACGGCAATGGCGAGATTGCGCAGATGATGAACACGTCGGCGCTCGTCGTGGGCGAGCCATTGCATCGGGCGCGCGCGAGATTGCGAAAAGAGATTGGACGATATTTGCGCTCATGAGCGTTTAGCGGAGGGCTACCGCCCTCCGGCGGCGGGCAGTAGCCCGCCTCTAAACGAGAGAATGTTTTTGAGGCAATCATTGGAGACGATCATGAAGAAGAGAGAACTCGACAATTTGTTGGATGAGGTTGTGGCGGGCATTCGGTTGGAGCAGATCGATGATGCGGCGATGAATGAAGCCGGCGATCGTGTGTGGTCGCGGATGAGTGCGAGCAGGATGCTCGCGAACCGCCCGCAGGATGCGGGCGCTCCGGTGGGCGCGGCAATCGAAGGGTGCGCAGATTTTCAATCGCTGATTCCCGCGTACCTGGGCGGTGAGCTTTCGGAAGCACGTGCGTTGTTGCTGATCGATCACACGCATGAATGCATTCCTTGCCGTAAGGCTTTGAAGCATGCGCGCGAGGCTCGCGTGGTTTCGCCGCAACGGGCAACCAAGCAGCAGCCGAGACGGCTGCGTACGGCGCAGCCATACAGTATTCGTCCAGTGATTCTGCGTTGGGGGATTGCGGCTGCGCTCATTATCGGGTTGGGATTGGTCGCGCTGCCTCTCATTCAACGTTACGTGCCGTTTGGATCGCTCGAAGCGACCGTGCAGGCCGCCGACGGTCCTTTGTACGTGGTAGCTGATGCGAAGACGCGGCTGCTGAATGTTGGCGAAAAGATTCAACGCGGAGAAGTGATCCGCACGGCGAAAGACGGACACGCGGTGTTGAAGCTGGCCGACGGATCGACGATCGAGATGAAGGATCGATCTGAGTTTTCGATGAATAAGACTCTGAGCGGTGTCACCGTCCATCTCGACAGCGGCAGTGTCATCGTCGAAGCTGCAAAACAGAAGGGTCACATGTTCGTGGACACCGGTGACTCGCTGGTGTCGGTTACGGGCACGACCTTCGCCGTGAACGCGGGCACCAAGGGTTCGCGTGTCAGCGTGATTGATGGCGAAGTGCACGTCGATCGCAACGGCGAAGACAAGGTCATTCGCGCCGGCGAACAGACGACGACCAGCGCGGCGATTGAAAAGGTTCCGGTCAAGGACGAGGTCGCGTGGAGTCGAAACGCAGCGCGGTACGCACAATTGCTCGATGCGCTGACCTCGCTCAAGAAAGAACTCAACGCGGTGCCGAAGCCGGGCGTGCGCAACTCGACGCGGCTGCTCGACATGATGCCGCCAACGACGGTGATGTATGCGGCGCTGCCAAATCTCGCCGCTTCGATTGTTCAATCGAACCAGATCATCGAAGAGCGCATTCAACAGAATCCCGCGCTGCGCGATTGGTTTGCGAACCAACGCACGCCGCGTGGGCCAGGTATGAATCAAGCGATCTCGACGCTGAAGGATTTCGGCGATCAACTTGGCGACGAGATTGCCGTCGCCGCGGGGATGAACGATCAAGGCCAGCCGACTGAGCCGATTGTGCTGGCGCAATTGAAGAATCCGGCAGACTTTCGCGCGTTCTTCGACGCGGAAGTGCAAAAACTGAATACGAACGGTAAAGCGCCGCAGGTGATCTGGGTTGACGATCCGAAGAACGCCCAGCCGAACGCGACGGCGGTAGATCGCCCGCTGTACGTCTGGATCGATGGCGATGTCCTCGTCGGCTCGCCTAAGTTGGAACAATTGCAGGCCGTCGCAAACGGCGCCGGCGGATTTTCCGGGACGCCATTCTATTCACGCATCGCGCAGGTTTATCACGACGGCGCCGGGATCGTGGTGGCTGCGGACCTGGAAAAGATTATCGCTCACACCCGCGGCGTGCGACGCCTGGCCATGGGTGACAACCACGAGCAGGCGATGAATCAAGTGGGCATTTTTAACGTGACTTCGTTTGTGCTCGATTCGAAAAACACGGACGGCAAGACGCACACGCGCGCGGTGCTTTCTTACAACCAGGCAGACCACGGCATCACTTCATGGTTGGCCCAGCCGGCGCCGATGGGTTCGCTCGATTACATTTCGCCGGACGCGAATGTGGTTGCCGGATTTGCGATCAAGAATCCGACCGCGGTGGTCGATGATTTGTTGGCGGTAGTCAGCAACGTCTGTCCGGATCTCAACAAGCATCTGGATGACTTGCAGAAGAACCACGGCCTTAATGTGCGCAACGATTTCGCGGCGCCGCTCGGCGGAGAATACGCTTTCGCGATCGATGGACCAATCCTGCCGACGCCTTCCTGGAAGTTAGTGCTGCAGGTGAACGATCCAACGCACTTGCAACAGACCTTCGAGCAGGTCGTTAGCGAAGTGAACAAACAGTTGGCCCAGGAAGGCAAGCAAGGTTTGGAATGGGACAAGTCTGATTCCGGCGGCCGGACTTTCTACACGTTACGCGCGAAAGACCTGGGAGCGCTGGAAGTGGATTATGTGTTTGCGAATGGTTATTTAATTGCCTGTCCGTCGCGCGCGTTGGTCGATCAAGCGCTGCGTTATCACGATTCGGGCGCGACGCTCGTGCATTCGGCGCAATTTACTGCCGGGCTGCCGGCCGACGGCAACGTTAACTTCTCGGCCTTCGTTTATCAGAACATCGCGTCCGCAGCGAAACAGGTCGGCAATCTGCCCGGAGTCCCGCAGCGAGCGTTGAGCATGGCCGCGACGATGGAACCCACCCTGGCATACGCTTATGCGTATGGCGATCACATTGAATTTGCTACGAACACCGAAGGTGGTCCATTCGGTTT
>CBFHBI010000617.1:0-2799 GCA_965653755.1 uncultured Blastocatellia bacterium | reverse complement strand
ACTGGTCGTCGATCTTGTCGATGGTCAGACAAAGAATAGCGTCTGGCGCGGAACCGCAACGCAAATACTGAAGGAGGGACCGACAGGTAATGCCGCTAAGGACGCGAAGAGAGTGGAAGAACCAATCAGAAAATCGGTCGATAAGATGTTCAAGCAATTCCCCAAGCCGAGTTAAAGAACCAATCCTGTAACAATTGACAGTGTTGACCGGCGTATTGACCGCGTAACTTACATTCGATCTCTTAGGTGTCGAGCAGTATTCGAAAGGAATAATTCTGAGGCGTAAACTCGCGACTCAATTGTCAGTAGTCCTCATCGTCGCCGCCGCGGGCACGATTGCTTTCGCTCAGAAAGATAAACCCAAGAACGAAATTGAAATTCGCGCCACCGTGGCGGTGCCTTCCGGTGAAGCCAATTTCTCCGGCACGAGCGCCTCGGGCTCAACGATCGATTTTCACCGGGATTCGGATTTCAAAAATGAATGGGGCTTCGACATTAAGTATGCCTACCGCTCCGAGGACGGTAAGAACAAATTTGGCGCTGAGTATTTCACCACTGATTGGGATCGCACGAACGTTATCGGTCGAAGCTTCACGTTTAGAGGCGAGACCTTCGTGGCGGGCGCGGCGATCGAGAGCAACCTCCGGCAGTCCGCCTTCAAAGGCATGTACGCTCGCCGTTGGGGAAATGAGAAGTTTCGGATTGGCCCCATGATCGACTTTGGCATAGTGCCAACGCACCTCGACATTACGGGCAACGCGTTAAGTGGCGCCAACCGAAAAACGGAAGGATCGATTAGTAAGTTCGCCGCGACCATAGGCGGAGATATGGATTATGACCCAACAGAGAAGGTCAACATCTTCGGCAACATCGGAGGCATCGCCTTTCATCACGACCGGCTGTTCCATGCGGAAGGCGGCATGAAATATTTCGCCTCAAAGAGTTTTGGCGTGGTCGGCGGCTACAAATTTCAAAACTACAAATGGGTGAACGATAACAACTTCCTGCGCGTAAGAACGCACGGTCCGTTCGTCGGCGGAGTGTTTCGTTTCTGATTCCGGCGTCATTTCCGACAATGGCGCTTCCTCGGTCTGAGCATGCCGTCGTAGCCGGCATGCTCAGACTTTTTTGTTTGCTCGCCTGTAAAAACTAACAGTTATTCACAAGCTCTGGCCGCCTTAGCATGACGGTCAAGTTCGGTCTGCATTCACGCTTTCACTTGCCGAGACCGATTGTCGACACGGATGAGTTGGCTGCTTCGATACCGCATTCGTCTTTACGTCCGCAACTCGCTTTGGATTTTGCCGACGTTGAGTATCGTCACCGCTTTGTTATCGGTCGTCGCTCTTGCCCGCATCGAGACCGCGATGGGTGTCCGCACCAGTTTAAGTCCGGACACTGCGCGCACCATCCTGAACACGATCGCAGCGTCCACTTTCACGCTACTTGTGCTCGTCTCTTCAGCGATGCTCCTGGCCGTGCAGCTTTCCAGCGCACAATTATCGCCCCGCATTATCTCGATGATTTATCGGATGCCGCACGGCAAGCTCGCCTTTACCGCTTTCGTGTTCACTTTCACGTTTGCGGTTTCAACTCTTGCGCACATTGAGCAAACCGTGCCGGCGGTCACAAGCTACATCGCCGCATACCTCTTTCTTGTCAACGTTGCGCTGTTCGTCTTCTTCGTTGACATGCTCGGCAAGACTCTGCGGCCCAGTTCGGCATTGCGAAAAGTTGGACTCGCCGGCCGCGAAGTAATTCGCTCCGTTTACCCTTCGCTGCGCGCCGAAAGAGCGAACCTGCCTGAGCCTTTCAAAGTCCCCCGCGGATTTACACCGCGCATTGTTGAAAACGCTGCCGACGGCGCGCTGCTCGCAGTACACATCGATGGCTTGATAAAGAAGGCCACGAAAACGAACTGCGTGATTGAGTTGGCGCCGCAAGTCGGCGACTTCATAGCAGGTGGCGATCCGCTCTTTCGCATTTTTGGCGAGGCAGCGGACTTGACGGACCACGACCTGCGCAGCTCCGTCGCTATCGGTCATGAGCGTACGCTCGATCAGGATCCGATGTTTGCCTTTCGCATCATCGTCGATATTGCGAGCAAGGCGCTTTCGCCCGCCATCAACGATCCGACGACCGCGGTATTGGCCATCGATCAGATTCACCACCTGTTGCGCGACATCGGGAAGCGTTACCTGGCTGAAGGGCACGAGCATGACTCAGAAGGACAGCTTCGCCTGATTTATCGCACACCTGAGTGGGAAGACTTTGTGCAGTTGGGGACTACCGAAATTCGCCAATATGGCCGCGACAGTATCCAGGTCCAGCGGCGCTTGCGCGCAATGCTCGAAGACTTGATCGAGACGCTGCCGACGCATCGCCACGGAATTTTGCAAAAGGAGTTGGCGCTGCTGGGCAGCTCTTTAAAGCGAGCCTTCCCTGATTTGGACGACCAGATGCTCGCAGAATCAGGCGATGTGCAAGGCATTGGCGGCAGCGACGACGAATTGTATGAGGACGATCAAGCCGTGGTCGCGCGGCGTTAGTTAAGAACATCAATCAAAGGAGAACCCGATATGAAGAGAGCTCTAATGACCATCGCGATGATCGCGGTGCCGGCGCTGTTTACCTGTCCAGCTTTACGCGCGCAGGAGGTTTCGAAGGAAGCCGTAACCGATCAGCAGATCGAGTTGATGCGCCAGGACATTCGCTCGCGCCGCAAACAGATCATCGCCGCGAATATGCAATTCAGCGATGCCGAAGCGACAAAATTTTGGCCCATCTACGATCAGTATG
>CBFHBI010000616.1:0-2800 GCA_965653755.1 uncultured Blastocatellia bacterium | reverse complement strand
CTTCATGATCGGGAAAGTAATGCCACGTCGGCTGTTTCTCGATCGAAACAGGTTACAACTTCGGGTCGTACCAAATCAGCGACCAGAAATCTTCAGCATTGACCTGACCGAATGATTTCAGCCATTCCGCGACGCCCTGGGCTTCGCCAGACTGAAATCGCTGCGCGACGCGATACAGCAGATTGTAATTCGTATTGAAATGTCCTTGCGGGTGCGTGCGTGGATATTCATCGCCCTTGTGCGCGCGGGTCAAAGGCCCTTCGAACACATCGCCGAAATCGAAGATGTAATCGCCGCTCGGCAACATCGCGTGCGCGACGTACTCATGCATTAAGCGAAACCCGGGTCGATCATAAAGATCCTCGCCGGTGGCATGCGCTTGCGCATCCGCGTAATGAATTAACCAAGGCGTCGAGAAGATCCAATATTCGAATCCTTCGTAGTAATAGCCGTCTTGTGAATAGGTCGCCAGCGTGCGATCGAAAATCGCGCGAGCCAACGCGGCCCATTGCGGCGCTTCCGGCGTTTCGTCATAAAGCGCGTACGCTGCAACACCCACTCCGGCAACTGGAATGAAAGTGTGATTTTGACTGTAGGCGTACGTCTTTCCGGATTTCGGTTTGAAGTAATCCGCGAGCAAACGCGCCTGTTTGATCAGCTTGTCGCGATAACGCGTGCGTTCCTGTGCAGTCAGATCGTGATAGAGAAGATCATATCCCCAGCCTAATCCATACAGCAGATGGCCCGCCGCGAGATCGACGTTGGGTTTGTTGCTTGCGTAACCCCAGATGTCATAACTCACTGCGGCGTCCATGTATTTGCGCGCGGCGTCGAGATATTTCTTGTCACCTTCAATCTTGTAAATGAATGCGGCTTCAGCGATGGCAATCGCGACATCGTTTTGTAGGCGCCGCGCTTCGGCCGGCGGCGGCGGCGGATCTCCCGACAACGCGCGCACATGACTGATCGCTTGTCGCCATATTTCTTTGTGCGTGGTGCGCGAGCGTTCGCGCAATTCAGCGAGTTCCTTATCCGTTACGAACACGCGCGGATGCGCGCCCATTAATTCAGGACGCAGAGTAGATTTCCGCGTCCGCATTAATTCAATTAGGGGATGCTCGCCTTTGAGTTTACTGCTTGAGCTGCGCTCCTGTTGCAACTCGCGCGCGTCCTGGGCCCTGATGGGAAAGGACAAAGGAGTGCTGGTGAGTAGCAGGATTGCGACAACGATCTTATACACGACTTTTTCTCTAGCCCAGCCGTTCACGGCTGGGTTGTTTCGCAGAGATCTTCTGCCAGCCTTCTTTAGAAGGCTTTGGTAAAGAGGTAAACCTCCTAAAGGAGGTTAGGGGAGAATTCAATATTATTTCGCACCCAGCCGTGAACGGCTGGGCTAGAGAAAGTGTCTCTCCGGCCCAGCCGTTTCGCTACCAGCAGTTAATCGTTAGAAGGTCAAGCGCGCACCGAACTGCAGCTTACGCATCGCGCCGGCCGAGCTGATTACACCAAACGTGGTGGAGGTCGCAACGTTGGCCGGAACGGAAGCATTTGGCTGTCCAAGGTTGACATGGTTGAAAGCGTTCGTAGCCTCAGCTCGAAAAGTCAATCCGACGCGCTCGGTCAAATGAAAGTCGCGCGAGAGTCCCAGATCGACGGTCCAATATCCTGGGCCATAAAGAAAGTTTCGCGGCGAGTTGCCATCAGTGGCGACGCCGGTCACCGCCGGGTTTTGAGCAAAGGCCGCCGTATTGAACCACTTCGCCGCGGTCGGATTGTCGAGATGCGGATCGCCAATCAACTGGGCCCGATCAGCCGTGTTGCCATCGAGATTGGCGTCAACGTTGCCGTTGGTCACTGTAAACGGAAGTCCGCTACGAATCTTGATGATCGGCGAGAGGCTCCAGCCGTTAAAGATAGCGCGCAGCGCGCCGTTGCTGTCCTTGCTGAAGTAATCGGGTTGGTACGTCAGACTCATACTAAAGACATGTCGCTGGTCAGTATCGCCGGCGCCGTAGTCCTCGTAGAGTTTGCTGAAGTTCTGCGCCCCACCCTGCGTCGTACTGTTATAGAGTTGCACACTGCTATCGGTCTTGCTCAGGGTGTAGAAAGCGTTAAAGGTCACATGGTGGCTCATCCGCATGGCGCTGGTGATTTGCAGACCATGGTATGAAGCGAACTGATCCGAATCCAGTTCGAGCACTGCGCCAAACAGTGGATTGGGCCGGCGGGCCAGGACATTGGCGCCGGAGGTGGTGGCAGTGGGCGTGAGCACCGGGTAGTTAACGTCACGGGCAAAGGGTAGCGCGTGACTCTCCGTGTCAACATAAGCCGCGCCCACGATCAGAGATCGAGTCAACTGATGCTGCACGCCAATATTGAACTGAAATGTGTATGGCCAACGAAAATCCGAAGCCACCGGGAAGAGGCCTCCGCCGCTAGTAAATGTGCCTTTGTACGGGAAGGGATTTCCACCAACGAAATTGTTGTAAGGATTAAAGAGCGTCGCGCCCAGCGGCACACCTGCGGAGTTCGTCTTCTGCACGATGTTGGTGAACGTCAGCCTCGTTGAGAACGGCTGGAAGTTCGTCATCGTGTTCCACTCGTTGCCTGAGATGCTGCCGTAAAAAAGTCCGGCCGCCCCGCGAATCGAGGTCTTCCCATTACCCGCCACGTCCCATGCAAAACCGATGCGCGGCGAAAAATGTCTGTAGCTCGTCGGAATGCCGGCCCGCTCCACTCCGGGATCACCAAAGAACAAAGCTCCCACCGGCGCGGTCGGAATCGCCACCGACTTCTGGCC
>CBFHBI010000615.1:0-2802 GCA_965653755.1 uncultured Blastocatellia bacterium | reverse complement strand
ACCTGCGGGCCCGCAGATAAGTTTGTCCGGTTCCGGGTTCGACGTGCTCGATCCGCAAGGCCCAAGGCAGATTTCCATTTACAGTGTGAACTTCCAAACGGCGCAACTCAGTCTCTACGCAGTCGCGCCCGAAGACTGGAGCAAGTTTCAGACATTCGTACAAATGCGTTTTCGCAACGAGGCTGGCACTCCGCAGCCGCCGGGACGGCTCGTCGTTTCAAAATCAATTAACCTGCAACGACAACCAAATGAAATGACGGAAACGCCGATCGATCTGACGCCGGCGCTGAATGATGGTTTGGGCCAGGTGCTGGTGATCGTCGATCCGATTAGTCCGCGCGAGCCGAACTACCGCGTGCCGCTGATTGCCTGGGTGCAATCAACCCAGATCGGTCTTGACGCGTTCGTCGATAACGATCAATTGCTCGGTTGGGCCAACTCGCTCACGGACGGTGCGCCGCTCGCCGGCGTGCAAATGCAGATCATTCCAGCGAATGTTTCCGGTATGACGGGGACGGACGGGCTCGCGCATCTGCCGCTGAAACCGGTTTCGGATTCGCCGGTCAGCGTGTTAGTCGCGCGGCGCGGGAACGACGTGGCGATGCTGCCTGAAAACGCCAACTACTGGTGGCTGACGCAGGGATCGTGGCAGCAGAAGCCGCAGACAGACGAATTGCGTTGGTACGTCTTTGACGATCGCAGACTCTATCGTCCGGGCGAAGAAGTTCACCTCAAGGGCTGGCTGCGCCGGATTGGCTTTGGCCCACGCGGCGATGTCGGACCGCTCATAAATGCGATCGGCCGGATCAACTATTTCGTCAAAGACAGTCGCGGCAACGAAGTGCTGAAGGGATCCGTGACGCCGGACATGTTCGGCGGATTCGATTTCACGTTGAAGCTGCCGGGCACCATGAATCTCGGCAATGCACAAGTGCAATTGCAAACCGAGAGCACCACGAAGGCGTTTGACAACCAAAGTTACTATCACGGATTTCAAGTGCAGGAATTTCGCCGGCCTGAATTTGAAGTCACTACGAAGCTGCAAACCGAAGGGCCGCTCTTCATCGGCGATCACGCGGAGGTGAGCGTTGCCGCGAATTACTTCGCCGGGGGCGGACTGCAGAACGCAGAAGTGAAGTGGCAAGTCACCTCGACACCGACCAATTTTACGCCGCCGAATCGCGGCGACTACACGTTCGGTAAATGGTTTCCGTGGTGGGGAGGCCAGACAGGCGATTACGATCAGAACAAACAACAAGCGCTGTCAGGCCGCACGGACGCGAGCGGTAAGCATCGCCTGCGAATTGATTTCGATTCGGTAAAGCCCGCGCGGCCTTCGACCGTGACCGCGCAAGCCGGCGTGCAGGACGTGAACCGGCAGCAGTGGACTTCAACGGCCACGCTGTTGGTCCATCCGGCCAATCTTTATGTTGGTTTGAAGAGCGACAAGACGTTCGTGCAGCAGGGCGAACCGCTGGTGGTGCAATCGATCGTGACCGATCTCGACGGCCGTGGCGTGGCGAATCGCGAGATCAAAATGCGCGCGGTGCTGCTGGATTGGAAACAAGTCAAAGGAACGTGGCAACAGGTCGAAACGAATCCGCAGGACTGCGTCATTCGCTCGGCCCAGGATGCGGTGAAGTGCACGTTCACGCCGAAAGACGGCGGCACTTATCGCGTGAGCGCGACGATTCAGGACGATCGCGGACGTGCGAATGAAAGCGAGATCACCTTGTGGGTTGCCGGCGGCAAGCAACCGCCAAATCGCGGGATTGCGCAAGAGATGGTGCAACTGATTCCCGACCGCAAAGAATATAAAGCAGGGGATACCGCGCAGATTCTCGTGCAAGCTCCCTTCTATCCGGCGGAAGCGGTAATGACGCTTCGTCGTTCCGGCATCGCCAAGGCCGAAGCGTTTCGCATCGACGCTCCGACTCAGACGTTGCGTGTTCCGATCGAAGAAGCGTGGACGCCGACTGTGCATGTGCAAGTGGACATCGTGGGGACAGAAGCGCGCGAGTCAAAGCCGGCGGTGTCAGCGGGCGGTCCAGTTTTGGCACAGACGAGCGTGAGCAAGGATGCTCGCGAATCCCGAGCCATCGGGACAGAGATGCCTGCGCTCCGTCCGGCTTTTGCCAGCGGCGAAATCAACCTTTCGATCCCGCCGGTGACTCGTCGCTTGACGGTCACGGCGACGCCGCGTGCCAAGACGCTCGAACCCGCGGGCAACACCACCGTTGATATTGAAGCGAAGGATGCCAACGGCAACGCAGTGCGCGACAGTGAAGTCGCAGTCGTCGTGGTAGATGAGTCGGTCCTGGCGCTGACTAATTACCAACTCACGGATCCGATGCAGTTTTTCTATCGCGATCACAATCCCGGCGTAGCGGATTATCATCTGCGCAGAACGCTCAGTCTCGCACGCTTCAGTGGGGGCGCGTCTGGCACCTTCAACGGCGTGTTCGCCGGCGGGATGAGTGAAGCTGTGACTGTTGAGGCGGACATGGCGTTGCCAGTCAACGGCCGAAGCGTGAGTAACCTTGCGCTGCTGGCGCCCGGCGCTGTTGCGAACGATAGCAATGGGTACATAAACCTCAAGGGTCAGAGGCAAGCTCCGATCGCTCTCCGCGAAAACTTCAACGCACTCGCGGTGTTTTCTCCGTCGGTTCACACGGACGCGAACGGACGCGCGCAGGTGCAGGTGAAGTTGCCGGATAATCTCACGCGCTATCGCGTGATGGCGGTCGCGGTGGATGGCGCGAAGCAATTTGGTTCGGGCGAATCGACGATCACGGCACGACT
>CBFHBI010000614.1:0-2804 GCA_965653755.1 uncultured Blastocatellia bacterium | reverse complement strand
TGATCGAACTGATTTCTTTAGACTGTTGAAAGGCAGATTCTTCGATTCATATAAGTTGTTAGAAGGTGAGGACCAGAAGTCGTCAGCGGGCTGAGACGAGGCCGCTGAAGTTGATCGAGCCGTGCAGGCACTCTCGAAGAGGTGTCCAGGCGTCCTCACCTTGGTCGCCGGGTCCGACGGCCAGTCAACGAACCCGGGCAAGGATCGGGTGCTCCATGGAAGGGCAATCCATTTGGCAACGCCAACCTATCCCTCGATAGCTCACTCGGCGCATGCCCAGGGCGCGGTGAAGGTCCATGTGATTATCGACTGCGAAGGCAATGTGGCTGCTGCGCGTGCCGTGGACGGTAATCCGTTGTTACGAGCCGCAGCCGAAAAGGCGGCCCGCGAAAGTAAGTTCGAGCCGACGACTCTTGACGGCAAGATCGTCAACGTTAGCGGGATCATTGTTTTCAACTTCGTGGCGCAATAACTCTTCCTTCACTTGACTATCAACCCGCGCGCGGTTAATAACATCAAAGGTAAACCACAGCTAGAAATCTTCCCCTGTTGTTGGAAAATTTAAGAGTGCCTCAAAAGTCTCCGTCAGGTTCTCCTGTCTTTTATGACCCTCGTGGCCGTCGCTGGCGGCACGTGCGGCGACCTTATTTGATAATTGGCGTGCTGGTGACTTTAGTCGCCGGCATCTTTATAGCCAGTGTCTTGTCGGCGCCTTTTCTGCCGCAATTAGCGCTGCGTCCACTGTTACCCAAGATCCAGAGAAGTGATATTCCGCCGCAGCCGAAACCGACGCCACCGTCGCCGCGCGATCGCAAATTTCAAGAGGCGCAGAAGAAATTAAACACCGAACTTCAACAGACCCGCGTTATACCCGGCCGCCATCCGCAGTTCCTGCCCGTGCCGTCGCCGATTAATACGCCGTTGCCTGCGCCCGCGAGTTTTGGATCGAAACAACTGTCGATCGGTTTCTACATCGACTGGGATGAATCGAGCTATTCGTCACTCGAGCGCAATCTCGATCACATGGATTGGATCATGCCGCAATGGGCGCATCTCGTTGAGGCTAAGCCCGGTGAAAGTCCTATCGCGGACGACGTAGCGGGGACCGACACGTCGGAAATGGAGCACGATCAAGCTCTCAAAGCTTTGAACCTGATTCGTACCCGCCGCCCCCAGATGTCCATCATTCCGATGGTCCAAAATCTGAGCGATGAAAAGTGGTCCAGCGATTTGCTCACGAAGGCGGTCGGCGATGAAGCGTCTCGGCAACGCCTGATTCAAGCGCTCAGCGACTTTGTCGGAAAAAATAAGTTTGCCGGCATTTGCGTCGACTTTGAAGAACCGCCGGACGCGGCTCAGCCAAACTTGCTCAAGTTCGTTCAGGAGTTACATGACGCGTTCAAACCACACGGTTGGGTCGTGGCAGAATCGGTTCCTTTCGACGTGGACGAATGGAATTACAAAGAACTCGGCGCGGCTACTGATTATCTCGTGCTGATGGCCTACGACGAACACTACGCGAACAAGGATTACGGTTCGATCGCCTCGCAGAAGTGGTATGAAGGCCTGTTGTCGAAACGTCTGGCAGAACTCGATCCGGCGAAGACGATCATCGCGCTCGGCAATTACGGTTACGATTGGGCACAGGGACAGACTGCCCAGGAGGTAAGTTTCCAGCAGGCGCTGATTAACGCCCGCGACTCGGACGCGCAGATCGAATATGACGCCGCCGCTGGTAACCCTCATTACAACTACGAAGAAGAAGACGGGTCGAATCACATTGTTTGGTTTCTTGATGCGGTGACCGCATTCAACCAAATGCGCGCGGCCAGCGGATATCATCCGGCGGGCTTCGCGCTGTGGCGTTTGGGATCGGAAGACCCTTCGATTTGGTCGGTCTTCGGCACCAGCCAGCCCAACCCGGCGCCGGACTCGCTGAAGCGAATGTCTTACGGTTACGACGTGGACTTCGAAGGCACTGGAGAACTTCTGCGCGTGGCCGCAAGTCCTCACGACGGCCAACGCGACATTAACGTCGATGCGAATACCGGATTCATCAGTTCGGAAAAGTTTTACATGGATAAGATTCCGACTGGCTACGTCATCGAGCGCACAGGCGATCATCCGGGATATATCGCGCTGACCTTCGACGATGGACCAGACCCAAAGTGGACGCCGCGAATCCTCGATATCCTCAAGCAGGAAGGCGTGCCGGGAACGTTCTTCGTCATGGGCAAGAACGGGCAGGCTTATCCTGACATCCTGCGGCGCGAAGTAAACGAAGGTAACGAAGTCGGCAATCACACCTTCACGCATCCGAATCTCGGCGAAATTCCCGGAAAGCTTACCGACCTTGAATTGAACGCGACCCAACGTTTGATCGAATCGATCACCGGCCGCTCGACAGTACTGTTTCGTCCGCCTTATTTTGGCGACGCCGAGGCGGACACGCCGGAGGAAGTCGAGCCGGCGATTCGGGCGAGAGACCTTGGTTACGTGATGGTGGGATTGCGCATCGACCCAGGCGATTGGAAACCCGGGTCACTCCCGACGAAATCATCCAGCGCACCATCGACAAGGCGAATGACAACAATCCGGAAACGCGTGGACAGGTGGTGCTGCTACATGATTCCGGCGGAGATCGCGAAGCGACAATCGCAGCGCTGCCGAAATTGATCGAAGAGTTGAAGGCGCGCGGTTTCAAGTTCGTCGGAGTCTCGGCGCTCGGCGGCTGGACGCGCGATCAGATAATGCCGCCTTTGCCGCCCAGCGAGACCTTATATACCCGCACCGACAGTATTGCG
>CBFHBI010000613.1:0-2806 GCA_965653755.1 uncultured Blastocatellia bacterium | reverse complement strand
ATTCTTAAATATCGAGCAATAAAAGTTGGCGGCGTCTTCGGCTTGATTGTCGAACCAAAGACACGTCGTAATTTTCTGCTGCTCACTCATCGCGATGCTCCCGGTTAGATTTCTGCGTCACAGAATAGTCGAACGATGTTAAATCGGATCGACAATTCTAAGTCATTATTTTCGGAGACCTTAATCACACCCAATGCGTAAGCCAGGTGGCGAACACCAACCACGCATGAGTGCCGCCAATCATCAGCCGCAGCGGTTGAGTCGCAATCAATAACAGTGCAGCCAGCATTGTGGCACGATGTGGCCGGCCGCGCGTCACGAAGTCGAAGAGCAAACATGGCACAATGAACAGATCGCTCAGACCATAGAATGCCAGCGGGCCGTACTGCTCGATGAATCCAAACGGCAGACGCGCGACGGCTGCGGGCAGCAATGCGGTCGTACCCAGCAACATCAAGCGCTTATGAATATCGAGCTTACGCCGATAATAAAACGCGCAGCCAATCAAAGTTCCAAACACCAACATGTCGCCGAGCGGAATCGTCAAAAATGCCAGTGGGTTGATGCCAGGCAGCGGCGAAGCCCCTTTGGCGCGCACGATCGCCGTGACTGTGCCGATGATGATCATCGCGCAAGCAAGCACGCCGCCGGCTATTCCGAGACGCATATGAGTACGGACGCGCTTGGTCGCGACGAGCGTAGTCTGCGTAATCAACAAAACGATCCACGAGCTGAACACGACACCGTGCAGAACCAGCAGCGGAATCAACCGCTGCGTCTGCGCAAAGTATGGGCGCAAAAACCAGGTGCGCGAAAAACCGGCGAAGACCGTAATCGCGATGGCTACAGACATCCCGGTATAAAAGATTCGTTCACGCCGTTTGGCATCGACGATAGATGGAAGGATTTGGGCCTCAGCTATTGAACTCATAGTTGTTGACTACCTCTCAACGGAGCGCGGCCATCCCTGGCCGCATGAGCGCGAAGCGCGAAAAATTCTGGCAGGGTCGAGCCTGCTGCGCACGCTTTGCGGGCAAGGATGCCCGCGCTCCATTCACGCTTCATTATCTCTCAATGTGATCGATGCGGGAACGTCTTATAGACCACTCCGCCCTTCATCACAAACACAACGCGGCGCACGTTGGTGATGTCTTTCAAAGGATCGCCGTCGAGGGCGATGATGTCCGCTTGCAAGCCCGGCGCAATGGACCCAATTTGATCCTGCAGACGCATCGCTTCGGCGGCGAGTGAATTTGCCGAGACCATCGCCGTCATGGGATCGATCTTGCCGTCGCGCACGCGGTCGATAAATTCCTCGGCATTGCGGCCGTGCGCGCCGGCGACAGCGTCCGTGCCGAACACGATTTTGAGGCCGGAAAATTTCGAAGCGCGCTGTACGATGTCGTGATTCATCGGCAGGACTCTTTCCATCGCCGCAAAGCCCTCCGCGGTGTAGCCCGGCGTGCCGAGGTATCTATCTTTGTTGAGCAGATAATTTTCAATCACCAATCCTGCTTGCGGATCGAAGTATGTCCCTTTCTCGGCCATCAATTTCAAATCATCGTCAGTCGCGAGCGTGCCGTGTTCGACTTGAGTGCAGCCGGCGACCGCCGCCGCGCGCACGGCTTCTTTGTAAGCATGGACCAGCGTGCGCAGCCCAAGCTTCTTCGCTTCATCGCACGCGGCGTTGAGTTGATCCTGCGACAAGGTCATGCCGCCGCCCTGGCGAATGCTGGCCGAAGCGAAAATTTTGATCAGGTCGGCGCCGGCGTCTTTCTGTTTGCGGATGAACGCGCGAATCTCATCCGGGGTGCCGGTTTGCGGACCACGTCCGTTCAAAGGCTCGACGGCGGTGAGAATTCGCGGCCCCGGCAGCAATCCTTTATTGATTGCGTCGCGCAGTGGTACGTCGGTTGGCGAGCCGACGCTTTGGATCGTCGTGAAGCCGGCCATGAGCGTGGCCCAGGCATTCTCGGCAGATGCATACGCGGCTTCCGCCGTGGTGCGTCCAGCGCCGCCATTTTTTCCATCTGGCCCAAAGCTCCAGGTCACGTGCGCGTGCGCGTCGATCCATCCGGGAAGCACGGTTAGTCCGCGCAAATCGTAATCGACTGGCCCAGCTTTCGGATCGATTGCGACGATCTTTCCGTCCTCGATCACGATGCGCGTCTTGTGCAGCACTTTGCCTTTGCCGTCGAACAACGTGTCCGCGGCGATGACAATCCGTTTCGCTTGAGCGATGACTGGTTGACTGGCCATGACCACGATCAGAACAAGGCCGATGAGAACGAGGGCCTTCCTCATTGAATCTCCTCCTTATTGATTAGTGCGGCGGTGGACAGGGCAGTAGCCCGACCGTGAGGGAGGGCGCGATCCTGCGCGACCAACGCCCTCCCTCAGGGTCGGGCTACTGCCCCGTACGCGGCGTATCCTTATAAACCACACCGCCCTTCATCACAAAGACAACGCGCCGCACCGCATTGATATCTTTCAGCGGGTCGCCATCGAGCGCGATGATGTCCGCCTGCAGTCCCGGCGCAATCGATCCGATTTGATCGCTCAGGCCCATCGCTTGTGCGTTGAGCGAGTGCGCTGAAACCATGGCCGTCATCGGATCGACACCACAGTCGCGCACGCGATCGATAAACTCTTCGGCGTTGCGTCCGTGCGAACCGGCCAGCGCGTCGGTGCCGAACAGGATTTTCAATCCGGGGATTTTCATCGCCTGCTTGAAGAAGTCGTGATAGAGCGGAATCAGTTTCTCAAACGAGGCAAAATCCTCGAGCGTCGCCGGATAATAGGGCGT
>CBFHBI010000612.1:0-2811 GCA_965653755.1 uncultured Blastocatellia bacterium | reverse complement strand
CCAGCGCTTCTGGGAATACTACGCCCCGATGGGACAGCCGCAACGCCTGTTTTGCCGCGAAGTTTTGTTCGAACTCAACACTCCCTTGCCGCAAATCGAGGCAGTCAATGGCTTGCGATTGGCGACCATCGACGATCTCGCACACGTGATGCCGGTGCACGCTGAGATGGCGTTCGACGAAAGTGGCGTCAACCCACTGGAGATAGACCCCGAAGGATTTCGCCGGCGCTGCCGGCACCGAATCGAAGCGCGGCGCACCTGGGTGTTAATTGAGGCCGATCAATTGAATTTCAAGGCCGACGTGGTGAGCGATACACCTGAAGTTGTCTATCTGGAAGGCATCTACGTCCACCCAGAACATCGCGGCCAGGGACATGGTTCCAGATGCCTCGGGCAACTCAGTCGTCATCTGCTGACCCAAACGAACGCGATCAGTCTGTTAGTTAACGAAGAGCGCCTGGAGGCGCAAAAGTTTTTCCGGAAGCTGGGTTTCGTACCCCGTGGTCTATACGACACGATTTTCTTGCGAACTCAAAACGAACCGGCATAGCCCCTGTTTGACGCCGCGTGGCGCCAGGCATTCACCAGAAGGAATTTGTGATGAATCGAAAATCATTAATCCGAGCGTACATGCTGACGATAATCGTCGCGGCGGTAGGCGCCATCGTTTATTCGGTGCTCCACTTTCCCGTCGAGCGCATTGACACGCGCTTGTTGGCGCTGACCGTCCTGACGCTCGCCGTGAGTTCGCGGCTGACTATCAGAATTCCCCGCATCAGCGGTCACATCTCGGTCTCGGATACATTTTTCTTTCTCACTATCCTGATTTACGGTGGCGAAGCTGCCGTGCTGCTCGCCGCGTTGGAAGCTTTCTCGTCATCATTCAGCTTCAGCAAGAAGTCGATTGCGATTAGCCCGCTCACGATTGCCTTCAACGGCGCGATGATGGCGTGCGCGACCTTCATCACGGTGACCGTCGTGCGGATGTTCTTTGGCGACATCGGCGCGTTGCGTCACGGTCCGTTCTCGGCAAAATTCGTCGTCGCCCTCTGCGTCATGGCGCTGATTCACTACGTCAGCAATTCGTCGATCGCCGCAATCTACAGCGCGCTCAAATCGCACGAAGCGGTCTGGCACACCTGGACCAAGTATTATCTCTGGGCCTCGATTACTTATTTCGCGGGCGCTTCGACCGCAGGCATCGCGGCGACGATGACCGACACCGCCGGCTTCTATGCGCTGGTAGCCATGACGCCGATTGTCGCCATCGTTTACTTCACCTATCGCACTTACCTCCGCAACATCGAAGTGATGGCCGCGGCTGCCACGGCGGAAGCCTCCGCCGCGCACGCTGCGGAAGCCGAACGACACGTCGCCGAACTCAACGTTTACATCGCCGAGCAAAAGCGCATTCGCGAGCAGTTCACGCAGATTGAAAAGATGTCGGCCCTCGGGGAGTTGGCTTCAGGAGTGGCGCACGATTTCAATAATACCTTGGCAGGAATTCTCGGCCGCGCGCAATTGCTTTTGGACACGCGCGACCCACGCAAGATTGAAGCGGGACTGAACATCATCATCAAGACCGCCAAAGACGGCGCGAAAACAGTAAAGCGAATTCAGGATTTCGCGCGCCAGCGCCGCGATCACGATTTCCAAATCATCGACGTGCGCCAGTTGCTTTTCGACGTGGCCGAAATCACGCGCCCGCGTTGGAAGAACCGCGCCGAAGCTGCGAACATCCACATCAATCTCGAAATGCACTGCCCTCACGATCTGTTGATCTGTGGCGACGAATCGGAAATGCGCGAAGTGCTCGTTAACCTCGTTTTCAATGCGGTCGATGCGATGCCGCGTGGTGGCGAACTCGTCCTCTCGGCCCGCAAGGCCCAGGAGGAGATCGAGATTTCCGTCGGCGATAACGGCACTGGCATGTCTGAAGAAACGCGGCTGCGGGTCTTCGATCCGTTTTTCACGACCAAGGACCACCTGGGAATGGGTCTCGGTCTGGCGGTGAGTTACGGCATCATTCGCAGGCACGAAGGCACTTTCGATGTCGAGTCGCAACTTGGGGTCGGCACCACGTTTCGCATCCGCTTGCCGATTCCGGCCACCACCGCGGCCGCCGTCACCACGCAAGGTCTTCTCCCATTGGCCGCATCTCGCGTGAAGACCTCGCGCCCACGCATCCTGGTAGCCGATGACGAAGAGCACGTGCGCGATCTGCTGCGCGACATTTTGTTGAAAGAAGGCTGCGATCCAGTAGTCGCCAGCGGCGGATACCAGGCACTGTCGTTTTTTGATGAAGGAAATTTCGACGCGGTCTTTACTGACGTCGGCATGCCCGACATGAATGGCTGGGAGCTGTCACGCGCCGTGCGCGAACGTGACCGCAACATTCCGGTTGCAGTAATCACCGGTTGGGGCGAAGCCTTCGGCACCCAAGACCGGCAAGCTGCGCATGTTGATTGGGTGGTGGCAAAGCCTTTCGAGCGTCAGCAAATCGCCGAAATGACCCATGAGATTTCGCGCCGGCGACGCGTGCTGTCAGCATCGTCGCAAACCTCGGCGGTGGCTGCGTAGCCTGACGGAACGCGGGCATCCTTGCCCGCATGAGCGCGAAGCGCGAACCCGATCTGAGCGTGCTGCGCACGCTTTGCGGGCAGAGATGCCCGCGCTCCACTACGATCCGCCGTTTCCGTTGGCCGCTTCCAAATCATAACGCTCGAGCTTACGTTGCAGCGTCGTGCGATCGATACCGAGAATGCGGGAAGCGGCCTGTTTGTTTCCGCCGGTCCTCGAGAGCACGCGCAG
>CBFHBI010000611.1:0-2821 GCA_965653755.1 uncultured Blastocatellia bacterium | reverse complement strand
AACGCCGCGCGGGAACCGAATCGGTCGCAAACATCGTCGCCTTTGGTGTCGCGGCCGAACTTGCACGGCTCGAAATGAATGAACGGAATGAACACACGCGCCGGCTGCGTGATCGATTTGAAAATCAGGTCGCGGGCCGAATCGAAGATGTCGTCTGCAACGGCGATCGCGATCGTCGCTTGCCACACCTCTCGAACATTTCATTTCGTTTCGTTGAAGGCGAAGGTTTGCTGATTCATCTCGACATGCAGGGCGTCGCCGTTTCGACCGGTTCCGCGTGTTCGTCCGGAACCTTGGAGCCATCACCGGTAATCAAAGCGCTGGGCCGCAACGAGGAATTGGCGCGCGGCGCGATCCGATTTAGCTTCGGCAAGGACAATACAGAAGAAGAAGTCGCGTATGTCGTTCATGCGTTAACGCGCGCAGTCGAAAGTCTGCGTGCCATATCACCTTTGGCGCGCGACCTGGAGCCAGTACCATCTGCGTGAGCAGATGGATCAATACAGTCATTGCCCTACTCAGAGACTTTCAAAGATCATCTCGCCAACCCTCGCAATGCCGGCGAGTTGATAGACGCGAATGCGATCGCGGAAGAGACAAATCCCGTCTGCGGTGATCGCTTGCGCTTGAGTCTGCGAATTATGAACGGGCGCATCGACGCCTGTCGCTTCCTGGCCTACGGCTGTCCCCCGACGCTGGTGTGCGGATCGGCTTTGGCGGAAATGCTGGAAGGATTGCGGGTTGAAGAAGCGGCGCAATTAACTCGTCAAAATATTATCGATGCCATCGGCAGCTTATCGAGTCGCAAACAACACGCGGCTGCGTTGGCGATCGAAACACTTAACTCGGCGCTCGCGAAAGTTTAGAGGCGGGCTACTGCCCGCCACTCGACGGCAAGGGGGCAGGCGGTGGCCGCCGCTAAACCAATTCAAAGTAGCAGTTGGTTCAAGGCTTCTTCTTGTGATATTCAGGGCCGCAGTACTTCTTCGGTTCCTGTCCGATGATAAAAGTCTTGGTCTTGATTACGGGACAGCTATCGACTGCGATGAGTCCAGTCGTGGGATCGATATCAAGCGTGATTGTTCCTTGCAACTTATCGATCTGAGCCGGTTCGTAAGTGTCCGTCGTTCGCGGACGGTTCTTCACGTCGTCTTTAGGGGTGGGCGTCGCTTTCGATCTCGGAAGATCGGGCGGCCACCTCGCGGGTGCCGTTTGAGAATCGTCATCGCTCGATGACGAATCCTGGGCCATGTCTTCCTGTGCTTTGTCGTTGCCTCCCGGCAGAGTTCCATTGATAAAGAATTCGCCGCGCTTCGTGGTCGAGTCTGCTTTGGCCACATCGCCGGTCGTCGGATCGATATCGGTTTGCTGAACTCCGTCCGGCATCTGCCAGTCGCCGGTCCATTCCGGATGTGTCGTCAAGGCCGCGCTCATGAAGTCACCCCAGATTGGTAACGCCGAGGCCGCGCCGGTCAATCCCAGTTGGGATCCATCATCAAACCCGACCCAAACGACGCAAACCAGGTCGGGCGTGTATCCGGCGAACCAACCATCGCGCGAAGTTCCAGTCTTGCCGGCGACGTTGTATTTGAAACCACGCGCGCGCAAAGGCGCGGCGGTGCCGCGGTTCACAACATCTTTCATGAACGAAGTCATCACGTAAGCGATCGGTGGACGCAAGACTTCGTTCTTCTGCGCGGTCGGTTGCGCGATCGTCATGCCACTGCCCGTGGTCACGCGTGTGATTGAAATCGGCGTCGTGCGCGTTCCGTTCGCTGCAAAAGCAGAATACGCCGACGCGATTTGCAAAGGCGTCGCTTCCGCAGTGCCCAGGGCCATTGCCGGATATGCGTGCGACACGCGAGGCAAACCGGCTTTTGCTGCCAGACTCATGACGCGGCCGATCGTAACTTCCATCGCCACATCGACCGTGACGACATTGAGACTATGGACCATCGCGTCGCGCAACGTCACCGGCTGCATCGAATACTTATCACCCATGTTCCCGGGCGAGTATTGCTGGTTGTCGTAGGTGAAAGTTTGCGGTTCATCCTTGAACATCGACGCGGGAGTGATCAGACGCGGCACAGGATCGTAAGCGGTGTTCAGGGCCGTCGCATAGACGAATGGCTTGAAGACCGACCCGGGCTGTCGCAGAGCTTCAACCCGGTTCAATTGACTCTTTGAATAGTCGCGCCCACCAACCATCGCGACAATCTCGCCGGTGTGCGCATTCATCGCGACCAGCGCCGCCTGCACAGTGCCTTCCGGGGCGCGCCGGGCTTCGATCTTGTCGAGCGCCGTGAGTTGCTTGGTCACCGCCGTGTAAGCCGCGCGCTGCAGGTCCATATCGATCGAAGTGTAGATGCGCAGATGATCGGCGCCTTCGCCGGTAATCAAATCGCCGAGTTGGTTCTGCACGTAGTCAGCGAAGTAAGGCGCATCGGAGATATCGATGCGGCCTTTCGCCGGCGCAAGTTTCAAGTCCGTTGCTTCCGCGTCCTTCGCCTGCGCATCGGTGATGGCGCCAGTCTCGGCCATCGACTCGAGCACCTGATTGCGCCGGGCGCGCGCCGTGTCCGCGTCGTGAGCGGGATTGTATCGGTTCGGACTACGAATCAACCCGGCGAGAAACGCAGCTTCCGGCAACGTCAGGTTCGTCACGTCCTTATTGAAGTAGGCACTCGACGCTTCGCCGAATCCGTTGATCGAAAACCCGGCTTGTTGGCCCAGGTAAACCTGGTTGCAATAGAGCGCGAAAATTTCCTGTTTCGAAAGTCGCGTCTCCAGGATAATCGACATGTAAGCTTCGGAAATTTTT
>CBFHBI010000610.1:0-2821 GCA_965653755.1 uncultured Blastocatellia bacterium | reverse complement strand
ACCGGCGCCCTCCCTTACGGTCGGGCTTCTGACCCGCTCGGCGGCGGACCCGAGTAACGCAATTCTTTCGCGCGAAAACTATCCGGGAAGAACACCAGCAGCAGGCAAATAGCAATCACCACCGCGGGCACGATTGTCAGAATCAAATTCAAACGCTCAAATCGCAGGTGCATGAAGTAGGCAACGATCAACGCCGCTTTAATGATCGATGCACCCATCAAGATTATCAGCATGTAAACAACCGGCAGACGCACATAGCCGAGAAATACTTCAAAGCCCGTCAGCAGCAACAACCACAACCAGACCGACATAAAGAGACGATTGCTGCCTGCAAAATGAACTTCTTCGACGGGTTCGGCATGCGCCTGGGCCGTGGCCGAATCGGCTGAGGCTTCGGCGGCCCTGGCTGCCCTTCTCTTGGCCAAAATATCCATACCCGGCACGACCAGAAAACAGAGCGCCAGGAACAGCGGCACGACGGTGAAGAACAATCCGTCGGTGCTGATCACAGTTCCGGCGGCAAACAAGTTGTAGACAACCAGGGCCAGGAATAATGCGGCGCCCGCGAAACAGACTATGTTCAGCAGGGATTGTTCGCGTTTCTCTGTTGACTCTTCAGCCATATCTGTTGATGTCATCCGGTTAGTCTTTCGATTAGCGTCAACGACTCTCTCCTGCGGGCGACGCTCCGCTGTAGCGCAGTTCCCGCGCACGAAAACTATCGGGGAAGAAAATCAGCAGCAGGCAAATGCAGACAACGAGCGCCGGAACGATTGTGAGCACGAGGTTGAGCCGTTCAAATCTCAAGTGCATAAAGTACGCCACGATGAGTGCAGCTTTGATAATCGATGCGCCCATCAAAATTACCAGCATGTAAACGACCGGCAGACGCACATAGCCGAGAAATACTTCGAAACCGGTCAGCACGAGAAGATAGATCCAGATCGAGACGAAAAGCTTATTGCTTCCGGCGAAATGCTCTTGGGTTTCGGCGAATGCGCTCATCTCGGGCCTCCCTCGGAGTTTCTGTCGCCCGCTAAAGCGGGCTCAGGGATCTTTTGGCTTACTTACCCAGCACTAAAGTGCTGGGCTACTGTCAACCGTCCGCTACGCGGACGAAAGCTACGTTGTTATTTCTTTGGATCAATCGACAGCAAATAAATCATTGGGAACACGAACATCCAAACAAGGTCAACAAAGTGCCAATACAAACCGCTGATCTCTATATCTTCGTGTTTCAGTTTTTTCACGCGCGCGGCCACCACAAAAAGATAGATGCAGCCCGTGAACACGTGGAACATGTGCATGCCGGTGATGCCAAAGAACGTCGCGCCGAATAAAGGCGTCGAGCCGGGCCACCTCTCGATCCATTCCTGCGGCAACTGAAAAGGTTTCAGGCCTTCGCCGATCAGATGGTTCCATTCGATCGAGTGCAGGATGATAAACGTCGCGCCGAGCAGCGCCGTCAGAATAATCCAAATGCGCGCGTTCGATTTCTTTCCGTGCGCTGAGGCGGACACGGCCATCACCATCGTCAAGCTGGACGACAGCAGCACAAGCGTCATGACCGAAGAGAACACGATGCTGGGATAAAACTTGAAAGGCGTCGGCCAGACATTCGAGGCGCGCACGTAGGCGTAGCCAATCAACAGCGCCGAAAACGTCAGCGAGTCGGACATGATGAAGAGCCACATGCCCAACTTTCTGTGTCCGACGCGATACGGATGAACGCCGCCGCCCCAATCATCCATTAAGACATCCGCTTCAGCAGCCATCAGTTACCCTCCGAATTGTGTTTGGAGTACCGCGTTTACGCGGCCGCCTAAAGACGGAACTCCAAACCATTATTTCCAAAACAGCAATAGCATGAACAACCCAATCCAAAGCACGTCCATAAAGTGCCAATAGATTGTCGCCGCATCGGCCGCACCGATTCGACGCAGTTCTCCATCAGTCGTCTGGCGCCGAGTCCGCGTGCGAACCACGAGATAAGCAAGCGCAGTCAATCCGCCAAGCACGTGGACGCCGTGTGCCGCGGTGAATAGATAAAAGAACGAGTTGTACGGATTGGTTGACATGTACGCGCCCTGTCGCACGAGCTGCCGCCACGCCATCAGTTGCGAGCCGACGAAAGCAACGCCCCGCACCACGGTGTTGATTAACCAACGGCTGTAGGCTGAATCGTTCTTTTGCTTTAAAGAACGGCGCGACAATTCGATCGTGACACTGCTAACCAGGAGCAAAGCCGTGCTTAACCACAAAACCTTCGGCATCGCGATTCGATGCCAGTCGTCCGACGACGCAGAACGCACGATGTAAGCGCTGGTCAAAGCCACAAACAGCATCAGGATGCTGCCGATTGCCGCCCAGGCGCCGATGCGATAACGCACGGGCGAGAAGCGAAACGGAATCTCGTCCCCGCCTCCGCCGTTTTGGTGAAAGCCGTTGCCGTTGCGTGGCCGCAGCCCAGCTCCGACGCCGGCTTGAACCGTCTTGTTAGTGCCGGTGGCCGTTGCCGCCATTACTGCCTCCTGCCTCTGCCACAACATTTTCTCCGTCCGTTTGCATGATGAAATCGTTCGGCGCTCCCGGCACGGAAAATTCGTACGGACCGTGATGCACCGTCGGGATGATGCCTGCGAAATTGTCGTGCGGCGGCGGCGATGGAATTATCCATTCGAGCGTCGTCGCTTCCCATGGATTCTCCGGCGCCGGCGCGCCTTTGAACATGCTCCAGAAGAAATTGAAATAGAAGAGGACTTGCGCGCTGACGGTGATAATCGCCGCCACTGTAACAAACGCCACCAAACCCCTTGAATTC
>CBFHBI010000609.1:0-2830 GCA_965653755.1 uncultured Blastocatellia bacterium | reverse complement strand
ACGTTCCGCCCTCCGGCATCGCCTTCAAAGAGTTCCGCGCGACGTTCCAGCATACCTGTTTCAACTGCTCCGGATCGCCGGCCACGATTACGGGCCGATCCGGCAAATCCTCTTCGAGCTTATGGCCGTCAACTATCTCCGCGCTGTTACGCAGCAACTTGAAAGTTTCGCCAATCAACGCGCGAATATCGACGTTTTTCAATTCCGCCGGACGCGGCCGCGCGTAGTTCAAATAATCGGCCACGATCTTATTTAGCCGATCGGATTCGCGCATAATAATTTCCATCAACTGCGCCTGTTCGCTGTCGCCCTCCATTTCCGCGCGCAGCATTTGAATCGAGCCGCGCATTGCGGCGAGCGGATTTCGGATCTCGTGCGCAATCGATGCGGCCATGCGGCCCACGGCCGCCATTCGATCTTGCCGCCGCGACGTGTCCTCGAGTGCGCGGACGTCTGTAAGTTCCTGAAACGTGATGACCATGCCGCTGGTCTCGCCCGATTCGGCGAACAAAGGCGCGATGGTGAACCCCAAGCGCAGCGCTAATCCGTTCGGCGTCAAGCAGTCGGCCTGAAAACGCGGGCTCAATTTGCCGGTCGCCGCCGCGTTCATCGAATCGATGATCTTGCGCGACATGTCGCCGAAGAACATCGAGGCGTCCAAGCCGCGCACTTCGGCAGGTTTGTAACCGGTGATCTCTTCGGCGGCGGCATTGAACGTATAAATTCGTCCCTGCAAATCAGTTGTAATCACACCCGATCGGATCGATTCAACAATCCTTTCGTGCAAGGCGCGCAAATCCGCGAGCGAACGGGTCGCTGCTGCCAACTCAACATCGGACTTTGATTGGCTGTGTGCCAGCTTCGCCGCCAGCAACCCGACGACGAGAAACGAAATATCAGACAGGCCCACGGCCTGAATTATGTTCGCCACCTCGCCGCCCGCGCTTTGTCGCGTGATGGCATAAAGAGCACAGGCGTTGAAAGCAGCCGCGCTGCCGATCGAGGTGATCATGGCGCCGCGCGGCCCCAGGAACAAACTGGCAACCGAGATGATGACGATGTAGAGCGCGGCGTAGGGAGAATTGACGTTGCCGGTATTCCAAATCAACCAGGTCACGATCAGAACGTCACAAAAGATTTGCAGACGCGCTTGTGCCAGGAAGTTGCTCCACACCAGCCGGACAATTAGAAAGATCAACGTCAGAGCTGAGACCCCAAGCATCAACGGGGCGATGTTAGAGCGAATCGAGCCGAATGCTTGCACAGTCGATCGCCAGGCGATTATCGATAGCAGCAGGAGTACGGCCGTCGCGGCGCGTCCCGCGATCAGCCACCAGAGTCTCCGCCCCAGCGGCGATGACGAAGACGGCAGAGGGCTTTCGCTTGCCATGACGAAAGCGTATCACAAAAGCGCACGGCCATTGGATAGTGACTTATTTTGGAATTGACTCGGGGACAGGGAGTTGAGGTTAGGGGTCAGCAAAGCAGCGAATCGCTACACCCTTCCGATCTTGAATTAGTGCACCGTGGCCGCGTCGCTGATTGTCAAAAGACAACTCCCAATGATAAAGAAGTGACTTAGTTGAGAAAGGCGCGGCCAGCACCTGCGCATCCTAAGACTCAGACGTCATGTTCACCAGAACGATCCCAGCGACGGTTCTCTTGTTGTCCTTTCTGTTTAGCTATGCGGCACTGGGCCAACGGGAAAGCAGACGCGCACAGAACCGCCGCGAGCTGGTCGAGATGGAACACGCATTCGCCAAGTCTGCCGCGACCAAAGGAACTCGAGATGCATTTCTCGAATTCCTCGCCGACGACGGCATCGTTTTCCAGCCGGGACCGGTGAACGGAAAAAAGTTTTGGCGCGAACGCGAACCGCGCAAGGGCCTGCTGAGTTGGGAACCCGTCTTTGCCGACGTATCGCGCGCGGGCGATCTGGGCTACACAACTGGTCCATGGGAATTTCGACCGAACGGTCCTGAAGATCAGCCGGTCGCCTTCGGTCAGTACTTCACCATCTGGAAAAGGCAGCGCGATGGATCGTGGAAGGCTGTACTCGATCGCGGCGTGACCAGCGAAAAGCCTTTTGGCCGTCCTGCGCTGACCTTTCCAGGCGACGACGATCGCGCGCATGTCACGTCGTCGATCGATCTAACCGCCGAACGCGCGATGTTGCTGAAGCTGGAAGCGGAATTCTCAAACAAGTCCGCGATATTCGCGCGGACTGCCTATGATGAATATCTGGCGGATGACGCGAGGCTGCTAAGACAAAACAAAGAGCCGGCTATCGGCAAAACAGCCGCAGGCAAGTTAATGCCTGAAGCCGGCCGCGCACTCACCTGGCAAGGCGCCATGGCTGACATTTCAGCTTCTGGCGATCTCGGCTACACCTACGGATCGTTTGAGTTGAACACGCGCGGCGTGACACTGCAGCATGGCAGCTATGTGCGAGTTTGGAAAAAAATTAATGGCAAGTGGAAAGTCGTGGCAGACGTGATGAGTCCGGACCCCGCGTGAGCGTGTCGCACGGAATGTTCGTCGTCCGCGAAAGCGGACGTTTGAAAATAGCCCAGCGCTTCAGCGCTGGGATCGGAACGCGAAAAACGATCGCAAGTCCGTGAAGCGGACGACAGAGGTTTTAAGTCGATCATCTCCAGCGAAGCTCTGTCGCCCGCGTTGCGGGCTCTGGTTACGTGGCTGATGCCTGACCCAGCGCTGAAGCGCTGGGCTATTTTCATTTCGTCCGCTTCGCGGACGATCAAGACCATCAGCCCCGTCTTTCACGAACGTCGGTCGGTTGCGTTCCTGCTTCTCCCCATCCGTGCGCGTC
>CBFHBI010000608.1:0-2834 GCA_965653755.1 uncultured Blastocatellia bacterium | reverse complement strand
CTCGCCGAACACTTCGTCAATAAGTATTGCACTCAGACCGGCCGCAAGATTTCCCTGAGTGGTCCAGCGATGCGCTTGCTGGAAGCTTACTCATGGCCCGGCAACGTGCGCGAGTTGGAACATACCATCGAGCGCGCCGTGGCTCTGGAGCGGACTGAGGTGATTCAGCCTGAGCGGCTGCCGGAGCAGATCACTAACTACAGTCAGACGCGCGTCACGTCGGAATTGCAACTGCCCGAAGATGGAATCAACCTGACGGCCCATCTCGATCAACTGGAAAAGACTTACGTGTTGGAAGCGCTGAAGCGGACCGATGGTAACCAAACCAACGCGGCCGACTTGTTGAAAATGTCGGTGCGTTCGTTGCGGCATCTCCTGGACAAGCACGGCATCCGCGGACTCACCGCGCAGATGCGAGACGAGCGCCGCAACACTGAGACGATTCCGCGCCGCCGCGCCAACGATCCCTATCCTCGCCGCCGCGCCGAAGACTTTGACGATCGTTCGGAAGATTCCGGGCAAGCCGCCAGTGCCGGCGAAAGATCGTAGAAGGCTAATTAATATCCTCCCTCTCCTCTTGGGAGAGGGTCGGGGTGAGGGATTAAGGGCGTAAGACAAATTAAAATTAATTTTGCTTTTCTCGCTTCGTAAACCTCACCCTAACCCTCACCCAAAGGGAGAGGGAACCGGCGCGGAGTTTTTCAGGCCTGCTATCAACTCGCTCCCGCCTTTGACAAAACCCGTCACCGCTTCACTGACATTAACTGTCAGAGAGTAAAAATTGGAACTGTTGCTCATCTGTTCCAGTCTTGCCAGTTCGTCAAATATCTCAGTTTTCCCAAACATTTCTGCAATATTGGACCAGCCAAACCTTCTGGCACGGGGGTTGTGATGGTCACCGCGACAAATCGCGCGCTGCGGTTGGCTTGGGACAAAGCCGGTGGCGCCGAAGAAACCCAAACCAGCTAAATCTCTTAAGGAGCAAATGAAACAAATGACGAACAAAAATCAGAAGGGCTTCTCGTTGATCGAGTTGCTCATCGTTGTTGCGATCATCGGCATCATCGCCGCCATCGCTATCCCCAACTTGTTAGCTTCCCGGCGCGCCGCCAATGAAGGTTCAGCTCAGCAGTCACTGCGCACTATGAGCAGTGCTGAAGCGACCTACTACGCCACCGCCGGCAACGGTAACTATGGCTCGCTCGCGAACATGATGGCCCAGAGCCTCGTGGACAGCGTGCTTGGCCAAGCCACCACGGCTGCCAATGCCAAGAGCGGTTACACGTTTGCGGTCGGCGGCGTTTCGGCTACCGCGTTCGTGGCAGCGGCTGCTCCCGTCACCAACAGTGGCGTGACGGCGACTGGAACTCGTGACTTCTGTATCGATCAGACGGGTGTGTTGACTGGCCGCGCTTCCGCCAGCACCACGCCAGTTGGCTCGTGCGCCGGTTTGAACCCGGTCGGTAACTAATCTTTCTCAAACTGCTTGAACCTCTTGGGGGCGTGGCCATAATCCCTGCCCCCGTTTTCCAAGCAGCAAAGAGAGCAGCCATAGACTTCAGGACTTAGGAGCAACAATGAGACACACAAAGAATCACCAAGGCTTTTCATTAATTGAATTGCTGATCGTCGTCGCCATCATCGGCATCATCGCCGCGATCGCGATCCCCAATCTGCTCGCTTCGCGTCGTGCAGCCAACGAAGGCTCCGCACAACAGTCGCTGCGTACCGTCAACAGTGCGGAAGCGACTTATCATTCCACCACGGGCGCTGGTAACTATGGAGACTTTGCCGCGCTGATGGGCCAAAGCCTGGTTGACAGCGTTTTGGGTCAGGCCACCACGGCCGCCAGTGCCAAGAGCGGCTACACATTTGCGATTAGCGGCATCTCGGCCACCGATTTTGTGGCAGCGGCGGCGCCAGTTACGAACAGTGGTGTGACCGCCACCGGCACGCGCGATTTCTGTATCGATCAGAGCGGCGTGCTCACCGGTCAGGCTTCGGCCAGCACGACTCCTGCGAGTTCGTGCAGCGGCTTTACGCCGGTCGGTAACTAACCGTTGAGATTCTGGGGAGGGCGACCTGGTTCCTCCCTCGATTGCACTCAGAAGCTGATTTCAGCTTTGCCGTGCGGGGTAGGCAGGAAGCTTCATCAGAGGACAAAGACATGCAGCATCAAAAACATGCCGGCTTCTCGTTGATTGAACTTCTTATCGTCGTGACGATCATCGGGATAATTGCGGCGATTGCCATACCGAACTTGCTGGCTTCGCGGCGTGCCGCCAATGAAGCCTCGGCTCAATCCTCGCTCAGAACCATCAGTTCCTGCGAAGCGACGTATGTTCGCACGATCGGCAATGGCTCCTACGCTGATCTGCCGACACTCGGTACCGAAACTCTCACTGACAGCGTCTTATCTACTGGCAGCAAGAGTGGATACACATTCGTCGTTAACCCTTCCGGCCCTCTCGAACAGTTCTGGGCCTATGCCATTCCGAGCACTACCTCGGGAATCGGACAAACGGGGGGACGGCGATTTGCTATGGCCGAAGACGGCGTGCTGCGCGGTGACTTCACGCTCACAGCGCCCGCTGATGAGGCTGCAGTACTGGCTATGCCGTCGCTAGGTAACTAGACTCTCACCCACGCAAGACTGATTCGGAGGCGAGCGTCTAACTCTGCCTCCGAATTTGTTTGTAGGTGTCAGAACGAGCGGTGCAAAAACGAAACGGGTCAGTAGCCCGACCGTAAGGGAGGGCGTAACCCCGCGCCGAGACGCCCTCCCGAACGGTCGGGCTACTGCCCCGCAACGAACGAACGAACGAACGAACTTT
>CBFHBI010000607.1:0-2837 GCA_965653755.1 uncultured Blastocatellia bacterium | reverse complement strand
ATTCCGGTGAATTACCTGCGCGACCGTTCGCAAGCGGATCAATTGCCGGAACATGAGCGCGACATGCTGGGCGCGGAACTTGAACCGGCAACGGTGCTATCGGAAGCATTGCGTGTGGCGCGTGAATCGGCGCGCGACGCGGAAGCCGAGCACTTGCTGGATCAAGTGACCATCTTGCTCGAACCGGGCCGCAGCATCATCGCCGACGCCGGAGTGGTGCTCACGAAAGTGCAAAACATCAAACGCCGGCCCGAGACTGATGATGTGTGGCTGCTGACCGATGCCGGATACAACATTCTGCTGTCGATGAATAATTACAAGTGGTACTACCATCTGATTTCTGCGTCACGCGCGTGCGCATCGCTCGAAGCGGAATATAAAGTAGCTGGTCCATTGTGTGATTCGGGCGATGTCTATTTCGATATCGAGCGCCATGGCCGTCTGCCCGATTATCGTCTGTTGCCGAAGGATGTGAAGCCGGGAGAAGTGCTGGCGCTCTTGAATAGCGGCGCATATTCGCTGGCGCAAATGTTTCCATACAACGGAAGGCCTTTGCCGGCCGCAGTGATGGTGCGGGAAGGCGGGAAGGCGGATTTGATTCGCAGACGAGACAGTTATGAGGATCTTTTGATGAATGATGTTTGGTAAATTCAGAGTCCCAAGTTCCAGGTTTCAAGTTTCAAGTTTCAAGTCATTACGAGTGGCTTTTTCATCTTTCTCCCGTGAGGTGAGTTATGGGAACGTTCAAGAAATTTGAGGACATTGCTGCTTGGCAGAAGTCGAGGGAACTAACCAATAACGTTTACGCGGCAACTTCCAAGGGCGCTTTTGCGAAGGATTTTGGGCTGAAAGATCAAATTCGTCGTGCCAGTGTTTCAATTATGTCGAACATTGCCGAAGGTTTCGAGCGAAGTGGCACAGGTGAATTTGCGCATTTTCTAGCTACAGCGAAAGGCTCCGCAGGCGAGGTTAGATCACAACTATACGTAGCTCTCGATCAGGGCTACGTCAGTCCAACACTTTTCGATATGTTGAATGCAACTGTCACTGATATTAGTAAGATGCTTAGTGGCCTTATGACTTATCTAAAAAGGTCTGGTCTGAAGGGAACAAAGTTCAAGCAAGATTGAAACTTGAAACTTGGAACCTGAAACTTCAAACAACACCGATCTCATTCGCGGACTCGGCCTCGTCGCCGCGATCGCCGTCAACGTTGCCAACGTCATCGGCACGGGCGTCTTTCTCAAAGCCCGCGTGATGACTTGCAACGTCGGCACGCCGGGAAAGGCTTTGACTGTTTGGGCCGTTGCGGGTTTGCTCTCGTTGGCGGGCGCGTTGACGTATGCCGAGCTGCTTGCCATGTTTCCACGCGCCGCCGGCGAATACGGAATCATGCGCGATGCGTACGGGCGGCCGTATGGATTCATTTATGGCTGGACCCAATTCGCGATCGCCCGCAGCGCCTCAGCCGCGGCTCTCGCGGTCGGATTCGCAATCTTTCTCAACCAACTCCTGAATGGCGCGTTAGGGGCCAACTTCTTCACGCTGCACCTTGGCGGATTAGAGATTCCCTTCGGTCGATTGCAACTTGTGGCGCTTGGGGCGATTTCGCATAAGGTGCACATTAACTGTGCGGCCGTCACTTTCAGCGGCGGCGTCGCGACATTTCTGACTGCAATTAAGGTTCTTCTGCTAATCGGTGTTGGTGTCGGCGCCTTTTTGTATTCCAGCGGCGACTGGTCACATCTCACGCAAGCGAACGTTGGCGGCGCGTGTGAAGGCGTGGCGATCACGACGGGCGGCTTCGCTGGATTTGCGGCCGCGATGCTCGGTGCGCTGTGGGCCTACGACGGTTGGAACAACATCACGTTTCTGGCGGGCGAGGTAAAGAACCCTGAACGCAATCTGCCGCTGGGTTTGATCATCAGCATGTTTCTGGTGATGGGACTTTACCTGCTGGTGAACGTCGGTTATTACCACGTGCTCACGCCGACCGAGGTCGCGAGTGTGCCTGCCTCTCTGTCGGTGGCCGCGGAAGTTGTGCGCCGTTTGCTCGGCGCGATTGCCCTCACATTGATGGCCGCGGCGATGATGATGTCATCGTTCGGCGCGCTGCACGCGTCGATTCTGGCGACCTCGCGCGTGCCTTATGCGATGGCCCGCGATCGCCTCTTCTTTAAAGGCTTGTCGAAAGTTTCGCCGCGCACACACGTGCCAATTCGCTCGCTGATCGTTTTGGGCATCTGGTCCAGCGTGCTGGCGTTATCGGGCTCGTACGATCAATTAACCGATGCTGCGATTTTCGCGCTCACGCTGTTTTATGCCTTCGTCGCGGCCTCAGTATTTGTCTTTCGCCGGCGGTTGCCGAACGCGCCGCGGCCCTATCGCACCTGGGGCTATCCCGTGGTGCCGATCGTTTATCTCGTCGTCACCGCGTGGCTGCTCGCGCGAATTGTTTGGGACGCACGGCCGGCGATGTCTTCCACGATGAATTTGTTTGTGGCCGGCCATCCAATGTCGGCGCTCGCCGAATCGCTGAAAGCCCCGCCGCTCGCCAGTTTGGTTTTCATTATTATTGGTTTGCCCGTGTATCTAATCCTGGCGCGCCAAAATAGGAGTAAGAATGAAAATTAGATTTGCGTTCGCGTTGGTTGTGCTCGTCGCAATTTCGATTTCCGCGCACAGTCAACAAAGCAATTCGTTCGCGGCGTCCACGGCCGCCCGGACTGCCTCGCTGCAACAACTGGTAGCAGACGCGGCGCATGCAGCGCTGACCAAATTCGCCGATCAGAAGCTGACCGAATCGCAGCTTTCGATTACGCTCATCGATCTGCGCG
>CBFHBI010000606.1:0-2839 GCA_965653755.1 uncultured Blastocatellia bacterium | reverse complement strand
CCGGCCGCGCTGAGTTTGAAAAGGTTCGGTGACTGCATCGAGCCTCGCCTGAATGCCCGCTACTTGCTTATCGATGTCCGCAACCTGCTCCCTTACTTTACCGAGAGCCGCATCCGCTTCGTCGGACAGTTGCTGGTATTCAGGCGTCGCTTTTATTTCTCCTTCCGACGCGCCCGCGTTCTTGCGGATGCTCTTGAGGTAAGCCGTGTAGCGGCGCACAAACTCCTGCTGCATGGGCTTCCACGGACGCTGACCGAAACCCTCATCATAAAGCGCCCAAAGCGTGCACAACATCAACAGGACGACGCAGACGAGAATGATCGCGCTCGTCGATCGACTGGCGATCGGATCGCGCTGCGGCTCAGATCCTTTTTTGACCAGCGATTCGATCGGTTCCTGAGACTCAGCCACAGTTTATGATTCCTTGATGATTAGATATTGAACCAGGGAGTCACCCAGACGTACTTAATCGTAAATACAAGCCGCAAGAAAAGCTTCACCGGCATCGCCAGGAGCACGCTGACCGCGAAAAACTGAAACGTCAGATACTGGAGAATGCTGGTATTCTGGAGCAGCTTCATTTCAAACGGGTCGGGAATTCTGGCCCAGGCGATGAATTTTTTCGGCGAAAAAAGATAACTGAACTTGAATGGCCCACGCTTCATCAGCCAATGAAAGAAGAGGCCGCCGATGATATAGAACGTGCCGACGATGATCGCGCCGAAGATCATCTTGGCCACCCAGTTTGTTTGTAAGAATCCGAGACCCGGAATCCCCGCGACTATATCAGGAAGATCGCGATTGCGATCGAAAACGACAGTGTTGTGGTCCCATGTCTCACCCGGCCAGAACCAAATCCAACCCGGCCCCCGAATGAACGTGCCGATAAAGATCAGGAGAATCCACATCAGGAATCCCCAGCCGAACATGTTCACCGCGAATCGTCTCTGCCGCAGCGTGTAGTAACCGTTGCCCAGCGGATTTGAATCGACGTACGGAAAGACCATCAAGCCGATCATGATGATCGAAGGCATCACCACGCCGGCGATCCACGGATCGAAATAGACGAGCATCTCCTGCAGCCCGAGGAAATACCACGGCGCCTTCGACGGATTCATCGTGAGGTTTGGGTTCGCCGGTTCTTCGAGCGGGGCGTTGAGCGTGATCGACCAGACATACAAGACGACCGTCACAATGACGGCCGCCGGGAATTCTATGCGCACGAGATACGGCCAAACGTGAAGCTCCTTGGCCCAACCCGGACGCCACGGCTCGGCCTTGCGATGACTGGTCTTGGCTAAATCTTTGTCAGCTTCCAGATTAACGATCAGTTGGTCGTTCGCCTTCGCTTGCTTAACGCCCAACCAGGTGAAGAACGGAACCAGAAACAGCATGGCCACGATCGGAACATTGTCGGGCGCTGAGACGATCTTCCAAATCTGATGCCAGTCCTGGACCGAATAAGCCCAAAGCGCAACCAGCACAAGCACGACCACCAGGCCGATGATCTTATTGCGGCGTGACGCGGTTGCTTGTGGTTGTCGTTCGACGATGGCGCTCATTTTTTAAATCTCAAATTTCAGATTCAAATCAGGACGATTTCTTCTTCAGAACTTTCATTTCTGATTCAAGCATCACGGGGGCTGGACCAGAAATACCGCCGTCTTTTCGAATGCGCCAGAAATGAACGGCCATAAAGATCGATGCGACCAGGGGAATCCCGATGCAATGCCAGATGTACGCGCGCAGCAAGGCATTCGCATCGACAATCGAGCCGCCGAGCAAACCGAACCGCACATCATTGTAGGGTGTCAATCCCAACTGCGCGCCGAACGGTCCTTCGTTGCCGAGCATCGGCGTCGCCCGCGCAATGTTCGTTCCTACCGTCACCGCCCAGAACCCGAGTTGATCGTCGGGCAAGAGGTACCCAGTAAACGAAAGCAGCAGGGTCAGCACCAGCAGCACCACCCCCACGCACCAGTTGAATACGCGCGGCCTCTTGTATGAACCGGTCAACACGACACGGAACATGTGCAGCCACGTCGTAATCACCATCAGGTGCGCCGCCCAGCGATGCATGTTGCGCAAGAGCTTGCCGAACGGTACGTCGTGTTCGAGATAGAGAATGTCGCGGAAGGCCACGATCTTGGACGGGTGGTAATAAAACATCAACAACACACCGGTGAAGGTCAGCACAATGAAGAGATAAAACGTGATGCCGCCCATGCCCCAGGTGTATTGGTAGCGCACGGCGTCGCGATTGATCTTCGCCGGATGCAGATGCAGAAAGACGTTCGAAAGAATGGCGAGCGAACGGTTGCGCGGATCGGAGCGCTCATGCGAAACGCGGAAGATCGATTTCCAAACCTGTGTCTGCTGCGGATCTTTGTAATCCTTGGCCTCTTCGAGCGCGCGATCTTTCAAAGACATCGCGGTGTCTTTGGCGCGCTCAACCAGACCGGCGTTTGATTTTTCGCCGGTTAGCTGTTTGGTCTCTTTCTTTTCTTCGTCAGCCATTTCTTTGATCCATCCGCTGACGCGGATGGTAGTGATCCCTTTACAGCGGGATGTATGCGCCTGGATCGTTGAATTCGTTGCGGTCGCCCGTTGGCCATTTATAAAGGCGGCTCACGTCAAAGATAATCTCGCCTTCCGCGTTTAATTCGACGTGCGCGCGGTCCATCGGCCGCGGCGCCGGGCCTTCAAAGTTAATCGCTTCGCTGTCGTATCCGCTGCCATGGCATGGGCATTTGAATTTGTTTTCGCTCGGTTTCCAGTCCGGCGTGCAGCCCAAATGCGTACAGCGCGCATAGACCACAAACAACCGATCAGAAGTCTT
>CBFHBI010000605.1:0-2843 GCA_965653755.1 uncultured Blastocatellia bacterium | reverse complement strand
GTAAACATCGATTGACTGATCGTTGGGCGGAGTCTCGGAACGCGCCACGACTCCCAGCAGCGCCGCCAATTTATTGTTCAGACGAATCGGGAAGTTCAGCGGATCCTGGCTGCTCTGGTTCTTTGTCTGATACAGAGCCTCCTCGATGTCCGTCAGCTTTTTAGCCAAGGCATTGCCCGCATCGATGATCGGACGTGACTGTGGGCCCACGCGCTTCTGCAGATCGTCGATCTGTTTCTTCACATCGCGAATCTGAATGATCGCGTTGTGCGTCTCAGTCAGCTTGTCGCGAATCTTCAAAGAAAGATCGAGTTGCTTTGCGTAATCGGCCGCCGTCGTTGGCAGGCGCGGATCGCCTTTGACCTCGAAATTCTCACTCATCGTCTGGCCATCGACGGACAACTTGACTTGATAACTACCCGGCACGATGCGTGGGCCATTAGTTTGGCCGGCCCAAAGAATCATTCCCGGAAAACGCGTCGCATCGGGATAACGCATGTCCCAAACGAATCGATTGAGACCGACGTCGGTAGTCGCGCGCGCCGGAGCGCCGCCAAAAAATCCTCCCTCTTCCCCGCCGCCTTCCGGTTGCTGCGCCGCTGGAGCCTGCGCCGGCCCGCCGCCGCCACCACGCGGCAAACGCGTCGTGAATTTATTGATCGACTTGCCGTTGCTGTCGAAAAATTCCAGCACGAGATCGGTTGTCGGGCGTGCTTTCAACGAATAGTAAACAACGACGCCGCTCGGCGGGTTCTTGCCTATTGTCGCTGTAGGCGGAAGATTGAATCCGCCGCCGCCGGCCATGCGATAAGCATCTTTCGGTTTGAAAAGTTTCGTCTGCGATGCCGCCGCAAATCCGCCCGCGTCCATCATCTGATGCAACACCGGCAGATCATCTAGAATCCAGAACGCTCGACCTTGCGTGGCGGCCACCAATTCCTTTTCGCGTTTCTGAATTACCAGATCGGTGATCGGCACCACCGGCAGATTGAATTGCAGCGACTGCCAATTCGCGCCGTCGTCGAACGAAACGTAGATTCCGGTTTCCGTCCCTGCATACAACAGCCCGCGCTTGTTCGGGTCTTCGCGAATCACGCGCGTGAAGGCGCCGTCGGGAATTCCATTCGTGATCTTCTTCCAGGTCTTGCCGTAATCAGTCGTCTTGTACAAATAAGGTTTGTAATCATCGTACTTGTACATCGTCGCGGCCACATAAGCCGTGCCCGCGTCAAACGGCGAAGCATCGAGCGAATTGATTTGAATCCACTCGGGCATCATGTCCTTCGGCGGCGTGACGTTCGCCCAGTTCTGGCCGCCGTCACGAGTCACCTGGACGTACCCATCATCGGTTCCGACCCAAATCGTTCCAGCCTGCACGGGCGATTCCATCACCGTGAAGATCGTGTCGTAGTATTCGATGCTGGTGTTGTCTTTGGTGATTGGCTCACCCGACGGTCCCTGCTTTGATTTGTCGTTGCGCGTGAGATCGGGACTAATGATCTGCCAACTCTGGCCTTCGTTGGTTGATTTGAAAAGGACCTGCGATGCCGAATAGAGCGTGTTTGGATCGTTGGGCGAGAACACCAACGGGAAGTTCCACTGAAACCGGTGCTTGATGTCGGCCGCGCCCCAACCCATCGGATTGTTCGGATAAGGATTGATGTCGCGCAATTGGCCGGTGCGATGATCGTAACGAGTAATCAAGCCGTCGTACGATCCGGCGAAAACTATTTCCGAATCTTTCGGCGAAGGTGCAATCCAGCCCGACTCGCCGCCGCCCACGTCGAACCAGTCGCTGGTCGTGATGCCATTCTCATTCGTGCGGCTGGCGATGCGCACCGTCGAGTTGTCCTGTTGCGCGCCGTAAATGTGATACGGAAAATCGGTATCGACCGCGACGCGATAGAACTGTGCCGTCGGCTGATTTCCTTCGGTGCTCCAACTGCGGCCGCCGTTGAATGAGACGTTCGCGCCACCGTCGTTGCTTTCGATCATCCGATTCGGATCTTCAGGAGCGATCCAAAGATCGTGATTGTCACCATGCGGCACACCGATGCCCGTGAACGTCCTGCCGCCATCGTTAGATCGATAGAACCCTGTGTTCAGCACATAAACTTCATCGGCATTTTTCGGATCGGCATAAACTCGGGAGTAGTACCACGCGCGCTGTCGCAGATTGCGCGCGTCATTGGTCTTGGTCCAGGTGCGGCCGCCGTTGTCCGATCGAAACACACCGCCATCCTCAGCTTCGATGATGGACCAGAGGCGATCAGGATTCGCCGGAGAAACGGTGATGCCGACAATGCCAATAGTGCCGCGCGGCAAACCCGGATTGCGCGTAATCTCAATCCACGTATCACCGCCGTCCATCGATTTGAAGAGGCCGCTGCCCGGCCCGCCGCTCTCGAGCGTCCAAGGTTTGCGATAAACTTCCCAAAATCCCGCATACAAAACGTTCGGATTTGTCGGATCGATGATTAGATCGCAGGCGCCGGCTTTGTCGCTGCGAAATAGAATCTTCTGCCAGGTCTTGCCGCCGTCTTTCGATCGATAAACACCACGATCTGCGTTCGGCGCCCAGACGTGTCCCTGCGCCGCGACATAAACGATGTCCGGATTCTTCGGATGAACTCGCACGCGTGAAATTTGCCGCGTGTCTTCGAGGCCGATGTGCTTCCAAGTCTTCCCGGCGTCGGTCGATTTGTAAACGCCGTCGCCGTGCGAGACGTTACCGCGAATCGGCGACTCGCCCATGCCGACATAGATCGTGTTCGGATCGGAATCGGACAATCCAATCGCGCCGACCGAGCCAGTGCCGAAGACAGAACCATCCGTAATCGGCT
>CBFHBI010000604.1:0-2846 GCA_965653755.1 uncultured Blastocatellia bacterium | reverse complement strand
ATCTTGTTGGTTAGTCGACCATTGAATGAATACGTCTTTCCACCGTCAACGACAGTGCCGCTAAACGTCATACCCGGTTGGATAGCAGTGCCCTTGGGATCTTCTGGAATGAAGACACCGCTACCTAGGAGATCAGCCGAATAGTCGTGACGAAGCAGTACCGTAACGGTTTGGCCTTTCGGACAGGTCGCATCCTGCTGCGGCGCTCGCGCAACATTGAACCGGAAGACGTCGCCTGACACGAATTTGTTGTCGGCAAAGCTCAGGTTCAACGTCCACTCGTGCTGCGTCGGATTGTCCGGGTTCGGATTCGACGGGAACGGGGCTGGATTGCTGCGGCTCACTGTTACGTCGTTCTGACTGATTCCCACGGAGTCCCCGAACAAGAACGTGGATCTAAAGACCATTCCGGGCGTAAAGTTGTAGAGAGTCGGTGTAAGGAAATCCATCGGTGTGAAACCGTTGAAGTTTCCACCGGTAGGATTTCCGCCCGTCTGTGGGAGACCTTGTGGGTTGAAGGTCAAACTCTGGAGATAGCCGGTCCCCGTGTAGGAAACGCTCCAGGAGTTTGGATCGTTGGATCCAAGTCCCATGTTTTGATCATCATCGCTATTAACCACAATCTTAATGGTTCCGCCATTTGCCGCCTTAGCTTGGCCGGTGGCCTGATACGGATCGAGATCGTGTGGGAAGGCGGTTTGCTGCAGGATTGTTTTTACCTGTTGCGGAGTGAGGCTGCCCGGTCCGCCGTGCGCCTGTAAGACAAGAGCAGCTACCGATGCCGCGTGCGGCGAAGCGGCGCTCGTTCCGTGAAAGTTCGGAAAATCATCCGGATCGTATAGTGAATCGGTCTCTACCGGCACCGGACCGATTGGGAAGAAGGGGTTATTGGTTCCATCGGCGGCCGCGATGTCGGGTTTCTGCCGGACTTGGGGCGTAGCGAGCCGGTTGTTGTTAGTGTCGAAGTAAATCGTCACTGGCCCGGGCGAGGTGAAAAACTCCGGAATGTTTGGACGAAACACTTCGTAAGCGGCCACGCTGTTGGCGCCGGCGGCGGCACTGTGACCGAAAGTTACCGGCATTGTGTAGGAGGTATATTCAGCCGGTCCGCAATCGGTGGTACCGTTACCGAAAAACACGTACTTCAGGGTATTGGCTGCGTTTGTAGGCGCTTTCTTGTTCGAACGGCTGATAACCATTTGGACTTGTGAACCGGAACTGCTCAACGCCGGAATATTCAACTGGATTGGTCGGTTCGTAATGAATGCATTAGTGGTCAACGACTGATCAGGGATGTAATTCCCGTTCATGTCGAAATAAAGAATGCTGAACCCCTGGGTGATCGTCGAGGTGGCGTTCGCCTGGTTGACTTTCAGGCTAATCGGCCCACGCGTCGGGACCGCGCCCTCTGTGGAAAACGGATGAACATGAATGGGGTAATTGCCGCTGATTTGCGGGAAAAATGTCACCGTCTCATCGACGCCGGTGTCCTGGTCGACGATGGTATTGCCATTCGGATCGATAACGGCGACGATCGCGTCAAAGTTATCAGCCGGCGTCGCGGGCGTCGCCATTTCGGTAATGACATAGGCATTGCCGGCAGTTAAAGCGATCGGCCCAAAATCTACCGCCTGCCCGCCTTCGCTATCACCGCTGCCGGTGAAAATCGGAGGATCGATCAGTGCGGGCGCTTTTCCATCGTAAGGATCATTCCATTCAAACACGAACGCGAGCGCGTCGCTTCCACTGTTGATCGTTTGCGCGATGTCGGTCTTCTTTGGATCGCCGGTCGGATTGAAATTATGAAAGCCTCCGGCGTAAAGTTGTGATGGGACGCCAGCCAGGTTGATGTTGGTATTCTTCAGCGCGGTATTCGTCGCCGCAGTTAAACCTTTACCGTTCGCTACAGGTCGAAACCTCGACTGATAACCATCAACGGCCCAGTTGTTCGCTGCGGAAGATGCATAACTCACACCTGCGGCGACAACATCGTTGACACCTTGAGCGATGATGCCGTCCTGGAACATCGGCTCGTCGAGATAGGAAACGTCATCGCAAACGACGTCACCTTTAAACCCCTGCTGAATCGAGTCCGGATAAGTAAAACCGCTCAGACCCGCGAGTGCGCGGATGTTGTTGGCAAATCCAAGCTCACCCGTGTCCGCTGTGGCAAAGCCGATCCGCGCTATCGGTGCCATGTCGTGAACGATCTGGCACATTGCTCGGCCTTCATTGGTCGCAAATGGTGGACTAATAAAGTCCTGAAGCACCACAACTGGTTGCGAGTTGTTTGTGTTTCCGGTTCCGGGCAGGTCTCCGCTAATCACGTCCATTGTCGCGGTCGTGTCGCCGCCTTCCGCGGAGGGTTCTGAGTCAAAGCTGTCCGACAACACGCCGACAGAGATCCCGGTTCCGTCCCAGGTGGCGGCGACGCCGGCATTGTAGAAATTATTAATGTGATTGATTCGATGAAGGTGGACGCCTTGCGAAGTCACTGCGCCGGAGTTGTGAATCGGACGCAATTCCAAGATCACCGATCCTACGCCCTGAGTATTCGCGATTCCAGGTACGTCGTTTAACGAGACATAACTCTCGATCACGCCGTGGCCTGCATAATTTTGATCGACGGCCTGCACTGCGATCGCAGGATAGGCCGCTTGCAAGGTGGTCTGCAAAGTCGTCGCGGGAACACGACCGTTTGGCATGATCTCAACCAGATATCTTCCGGTTGTTGTGTCCGTGATCGCCCGTTGCATGTAACTGGTCGCCTGTTTGGCGATCATTGCCGCGTAAACGGTGAAGTCAGTTGTCGTAGTAGTGCTATCGCCCGTGGGAACAGCTGTGAT
>CBFHBI010000603.1:0-2850 GCA_965653755.1 uncultured Blastocatellia bacterium | reverse complement strand
AATCTGCGGAAGGCTTCCGCCTGCGGTGATTGCGGCTGGCCTACGACGACGGGGACGCCTTTGTCGCCGCCTTCGCGTACTTCGATGCCCATGGGCACCGAGCCGAGGAACGGCACGCCGTATTCATTCGCCAGTTTCTCGCCGCCGCCTTCGCCAAATATGTTATAACGTGAGCCGGTGTCGGGCGCGATGAAGTAGCTCATGTTCTCGACGACGCCGAGCACCGGCACTGCGACCGTCTCGAACATACGCAAGGCGCGACGCACGTCGATCAGTGCAACTTCCTGCGGCGTCGTGACCAGCACCGCGCCTTGCACGGGCACGAGTTGCGCCAGACTCAATTGCACGTCGCCGGTTCCCGGCGGCATATCGACGATCAAATAATCGAGTTCGCCCCACTTCACGTCCGAAAGAAATTGCTTGACGAGCCCGTGCAGGATTGGACCACGGACGATTAGCGGTTTGTCACCGGGTTGGAGAACAGCCATCGAAATCAACTTGATGCCGTACGCTTCGACAGGAATTAGCTTGTTGACATCGATTTCCGGCCGCGACTGACTCGCGCCGAGCATGATCGGCACATTCGGACCGTAAACGTCCGCGTCCATCAAACCGACCTTCGCGCCATCGAGCGCCAACGACACCGCGAGATTGACTGCGACTGTTGATTTGCCAACGCCGCCTTTTCCGGAAGATACGGCTACGATGTTCTTCACGCCTGGCACGGAAACTTTATCGCCGAGTCCACGGCCTTTCGGCACTTCGGCGTCCATCGTCACGTTTACTGATTGCACGCCGGGAATTGCGCTCACGAGTTCGTGGGCCGCCGCTTCCATTTCCGATTTCACCGGACAAGCAGGCGTGGTCAGGACGATACGGAACGAGACATCGCCGCCATCGATTTTCAAATCCTTTATGAAGCCAAGCGTGACAATGTCTTTATGCAAATCGGGATCTTTAATTTGCCGCAGCGCATCGAGCACTACGTTTTCGTTCAACTGAGACATATTGAAATTATGCCGAACCGCCGTAAGATTCTTCAACTGTAGGGGCAGGGCTTGTCCCTGCCCGCCTCTTTTATATAACGACGCGGGCAGGGACAAGCCCTGCCCCTACAGAATGATCGCAGCTTCACATATACTCTCGCGCAAACTCATGAAGGGCTCCGACCAATTCGATCGATCGGGCACGACTTCAATGCGGGCGGGCCCGCTTCTCTCCTGGTTGCGTGTAATCGCGATCATCTTAGGCTTTGCTCTCCTCTATGTTTTTTACGTCAACGATATCGCGAAGAACCCGCCCGGCTTTTACGTCGATGAGTCGGCGATTGCCTACAACGCGTATTGCATTGCGAAGACAGGCGCAAATGAATTCGGCACTCGTTTCCCTTTGTTCTTTCCCGTTTACACCGGGGCTTGGACCCAGTACGCCAACCCCACGCAGATTTACCTGCTGGCGATTCCCTTCACGGTAATCAAACCGAGCATCTGGGTGGCTCGGCTTTACAGCGCGTCGTGGGTGTTTGCCGCGTGTCTTCTGCTCGGCTGGTTGGCGAAACGAATTAGCGGCAACGACACGATTGGCATCCTGATCGCGTTGATGGCGACCTTCACGCCATGGCTTTTCGATGTCAGCCGGCTCGTCATGGAGACGTTCTTTTATCCCATGGCCGTGGTCCTGTTCCTGATTGCGCTTTATGCCGCACAGAAAAAAGAAGCCTGGTCATGGCTGAACGTGATTGCCTTAGCCTCGACGTTGATGTTGCTGACTTATAGCTACACCATCGGGCGCTTGCTTGGGCCGCTGTTAGCCGGCGGCTTGATCATTTTTGCGAGTTCGCAGCCGCGCATCATCAGCATCGTCAAAACCTGGGCGGTCTTTGCGATCACACTCGTGCCGCTGCTTATTTTTCGAGCCAAGAATCCCGAAGCACTGACGCAAAGGTTCTACCTGATCTCGTACATCAAGCCGGACTCGCCGTGGGGCGAAATTATTCCGAAGTTCTTTCGCCGTTACTTTGAGGATTTAAGTTTGATCAGTCTACTGTTCGACGGTGACGGAAATCCGCGCCATCACACGCAGGGGTCTTTGGGAGCGTTTCTGATTGGCGCGTTCGTGTTGGTGTTGATTGGCGTCGTGCTGGTGATTGTGCGACATCGGCGAGCCTTTTGGTTCTTCGTTTTGTACGGTGCGGCTGCATCGATCGTGCCGGGCGCACTGACTGCCGATTCATTTCACTCGCTGCGTTTGGTTGCTTATCCGATTTTTCTGCTCGCATTAACAATCCCAGCGTTGGCGGCGCTGTTGGACACGACAAGTGAACCGGCCACAGAACCTCACAACGCTCGCGCGCGACCGATGTCCTTATGGTCGCGAAGAATCGTTCTGGCAGTCGTCTTGATTAGCATGGCGGCGCAAACAATCTACTTCCAGAGTGTCTTTCGCCGTGAGGGTCCAAAGCGTGGTTGGGTTTTCGACGCCAGCTACAAAGACGTTTATGACGCGGCCATGGCACTCTCGGCAAAGCCGATTTATCTCGTCGATGGGAACGAGCCGGCGTATGTGCACGCGCTTTGGTATGCCGCAGTCGAAGGCCGCAATCGCGAAATGTTCATTCATCTGGAAGAAGGTGTCGAACCGCCGAACGCCGCAGTCGTCATCAGTTCGGAAGACCGCTGCCTCAACTGTATGATGATTAAGAAAAGCGGCGACTATATGTTGTATCGCGCCCAGGCTGATTTCCTTCCGTAATGATTTATCTCGATAACAACGCAACGACGCGCGTGGCGCCGGAGGTGTTCGACGCGATACGGCCGCATCTGACGAACGAATGGGGCAACCCTTCGTCCG
>CBFHBI010000602.1:0-2851 GCA_965653755.1 uncultured Blastocatellia bacterium | reverse complement strand
GGCGATCACCACGCCCTCGCGCTCGCGCAGCGCCTTGGTGAGCGCCTTGGCCTCGATGCCGTCCGGCACCGAGAGCGCGGTAACGGTGTTCGACGCATGGCTCGGCTCGGCGCAGAGCGCTAGCCCCAGATGGCGCGCGCGCGCGCGTGATCAAACGGTTCGAGCAAGTATCGACCGACGAAGTTATGGGCAGCCTCCCGGAAAATGAAGCAGAATTCTTTACCGAAGCGTCGCCGTTTCTTCCCAACAGCCCTTATGCCGCATCGAAGGCCGCCGCCGAGCATCTGGTGCGCGCCGCCCGTCACACTTTCGGACTCGATACGGTGATCACGCGTTGCGGAAATAATTATGGGCCGCGTCAATTCCCGGAAAAATTCTTGCCTTTAATGATCGTGAACGCGATGAACGATGAACCCATTCCGGTGTACGGCGATGGTTGCAACGTGCGCGATTGGATTTATGTTGACGATCATTGTCGGGCCATTCTTGCAGTCATGGAAAATGCGCGATTTGGAACGGTGTACAACATTGGTGCGCGCAACGAGCGTCGCAACATCGACGTGGCCAAATCAGTCTTGCAGCAGCTTGGCAAGCCGGAATCGCTTTTAACTTTCGTTAAAGATCGTCCCGGACACGATCGCCGTTATGCGATCGATCCTGCTTTGATCGAAACGGGGTTGGGATGGAAACCGCGCGAAACCTGGGAAAGCGGTTTAAGCAAGACGATCGAATGGTATCGCACGAACCCCGATTGGGTTGATCGGGCGTGCAGCGGCGCCTATCGCGAATTCTACGCGCGCCAATACGGAAGCGAGGTCGCCGCGCGTTGAAAGTTGTGGTCACAGGCGCGGGGGGATTAGTCGGCCGGGCAGTCGTCTCTGCGTTTTCGGCCAAAGGTGAATCCGTTTCCGGCTTCGGTCATTCCGAGCTGGACATCGGCGACGAAGCCGCGGTCCGCGCGCAGCTAGATTCGCATTCACCCGACGTCGTCGTGAACTGCGCGGCCTGGACCGACGTGGACGGTTGTGAATTTGACAAACAACGCGCCGCACGAGCGAATGCGCTCGGCCCTGAATTATTGGCGCTTGCTTGTCGCCGAACGGGCGCGCTGTTGATTACGATTTCTACCGACTATGTTTTCGACGGCGAGCGGGATGGTTTCTACACGCAACGCGATCAGCCGAATCCGCAAAGCGTCTATGCGCGCACGAAACTCGATGGTGAACGCCGCGCTCAAAACAGTTGGGCCAGGACGGTCGTCGTTCGCAGCGGCTACATCTTCGGCCGAGGCGGCACGAATTTTCTCAGTACTTTCATTGAAAAGGCCCGCCGTGGCCACCAACTGAAAGCGATAAACGATTCGTACGGCACGCCGACTTATGCGCCACATCTCGCCGAGCGGCTTCATAGATTAGCCGAACTCGATCTGCCTGGACTTTATCACGTCGTCAACGCAGGCATGGGCCTGAGCTTCGCTCAGTTTGTAGGGCACGCTTTCGACCTTGCTGGTCTTGATTCCAGTCTTTGCGAGAATGTCTCGTTTGCCTCGTTGTCCCGCCCGGCGCCGCGGCCGCGGAACTCGCGTTTACAGTGCCTGCTATCGCCGGCCATCGGACTCGACCCGCTTCCCTTATGGCAGGACGCCTTGCGCGAATTTGTGGTCCAACCTGCGCTCACCACCCATTTGCCAGCCAACTGATTTGCCAGCACGCTGGTCTCTGATATCATGTCAAATTCACGCACTTGTCTTGCAGGTAAGGGCTTTTGAAATATGACTAAAGATGAACATTTAGTTCCGGCGCGCGCCGGCCGCGAACTCGATCGGACGCTGGCCGACATCACGCAGAGCAAGGGATTCGGCGGGCGCTATGGTGGGTCAACCGCCGAGCTTAATCTCAAGGACTATTTGTTCGTCGTTTTGAAGCGCAAGTGGCTCATCATGAGCCTGGTGCTGATTATTACCTCGCTGGCGACGATTCAGGCTTACCGAGACCCTTCGGTCTATCAAGGCGCTACCACGGTAAAGATCGAACAAAAGGCCCGGAGCATCCTGCAATCGGGCAATGGTGGTCTGGTCATAGGCCAGAGCGATCCGAACTTTTGGGGTACACAGCTCAAGCTGTTAACGAGCGAAAGCCTCGCGCGCAAGGTAGTCCTGACACTGGACCTGCAACACAACCCCGCTTTTTTTGGTCCGCAGGGACAGAGCACGATCTTCGCTTCCTTAAAGCGAATCTTCTCTAACGACGTGCCCAAGACTGTCACGCCTCGAACCAACACGCCGAATACTGACGAAACGATAGATAATCTGACGCCCGAGCAACTAGCGGCGCTGGAACCCTACGAAGACGCGATTACCTACAGCGAAGAAGTAGAGCCACAGGCGCAAACGAACCTGGTTATCATCCGCTACAACCACACCGATCCGGTTTTGGCGCAGAAGATCGCCGACGCTCTGGCCGACGTCTTCGTCGATGACAACACCAAGTTGCAAGAGACCGACACCAGTAAAGCCAGTCAGGACTTGGCCCAGGAGATAGCCAAGTACCAGACGCAGATTCACGATAAGGAGCAAGCCGTTTTCGCGTATGCGAAACAATATAACTTGCCGCTGTCCGATTCGCCGGGAGCCAACCTGACGCAACAACGAGTAGCGACTTACAGCGCGCAACTACTCGAGGCCGAGAACAAGAAACGGATCGACGAAGCGGCTTACAAGGCGGCCAAGGAGTCGCCCGATCCGTTTGCTAATCCGGAAGTGCAGAAGGACGAGCGCATTCTCAAGCTGCGCGAAAAAATCAGCGAACTGAAAGACAAAGAAACCGCGTTGCTCCAGAAGTACACCACAGAG
>CBFHBI010000601.1:0-2864 GCA_965653755.1 uncultured Blastocatellia bacterium | reverse complement strand
CGAAGTACAAAGAGCCCCTGCTGATGTTCGAGAATACCGGACGCGCCTTCAAAAATGTTAGCTCCCAGTCCGGCTCTGTTTTCAGCAAGCAATTTTCCGGACGCGGAATGGCCACGGGAGATTTCGATAATGATGGCGATCTTGACGTGCTCATTTCAAACAATGGTGAACCGCCGCTTCTGCTTCGCAACGATGGTGGTAACCGGAACAACTGGCTGGGCCTGCAACTGGTGGCGACCACGAGTAATCCCGCGGCTGCGGGAGCGATCATTACGTGGCAGGCGGGCGGGATCAAACGAACAAGGCTAAAAACCGCCGGCGGCAGCTATCTGTCGTCTCATGATCCACGCGAGGTGCTTGGTTTGGGCCAAGCGAAGAAGCTGGATTGGGTTGAAATTCGTTGGCCCAGCGGCAAAGTCGACAAGCTGATCAGCCCGCCAATAAATGTCTATGCCAAAGTTGTCGAAGGTCAGGGTCTGGTGCGAGTTCCGGCGATGGCAAAGTAGCATGCCCGGGGGCTCCTGTTTCCAAGAGTCATCGGCATGTTTGTTCTTGGTAGGCTTCCCGCTAAATTCCGTGCCGTAGGCACGGGATGTTTATAGCTCCGCGCGCATTTTGTTTATCTCCGAATTGAGCAAAATGCTTTTGCATTTTGCTCAATTCGGAGAGTAAGGAGAATGACGGGCTAATGTTTAGCTATAAACATTTCGCCGCTCTGCGGCGATGCCCGTCCGGTCAATCAAGGACTGACCTCACACATTTTTGGGGAAGGACCATGCCTGGGCATTTCAGCAAGACTCACGTTCTGGCCATCGTGGCATGCTTCACTTTCGTTTTTGGACTGCTGTCAATTTCGCGTGCCCAAGATCAGCGCGACGCTTTCTCGAAATGGCGTCCGACACATGAATTGGTCGGCGTGCGTTCCGCCGGAAGCGAATCGTGCGGAGCTTGTCATGCTCGGTTAATGACTAAGCGTCTCGCCAACACGATGAGTCGCGCGTTGGAACCGGTTAGCACTTGTGAAATCCTGAAACGGAACGCGCGACTCGAATTTCGGAACGGAGCTTACCGCTACGAAATTGTTCGCCACGGGAATGAAAGCGTGTTCACGATCAGCGATGGGCAGAACTCAATTTCTGAATCCATTCTCTATTGCTTTGGTCAGGGTAAGGCTGGTCAGACTTACGTGTTTCGGCATCACGATGTTTTTTACGAAAGCCGGGTTAGTTTCTATCAGGAGTCGAATGGTCTCGACTTCACTATCTTGCATTCACATGCCGAACCGCAATCACTCGAAGATGGTCTAGGTCGCCCGATGACGACGGAGGCAGCGGTGGGCTGCTTTAGTTGTCATTCAACTTCAGTGGTTAGTGGCGGACAGCTCAGACTTGATCACCTGACTCCCGGTGTTGTTTGCGAAGGCTGTCATGGCCCCGGCGAAAAGCACATTGCTGCCATAAAGGCTGGCAGCAAGAACCTGCAAATATTCAATCCCGCGAAACTAGACGCGGACGAGCTGACCCAGGAATTCTGTGGCGCTTGTCACGTGGGTTTTGAAAAAGCTCTGCTGATGCCAAATCAGGGTGGTATGAATAACCTTCGCTATCAGCCTTACCGCATTTTCAACAGTCGGGGTCACAGCGGCGATTCGCGGATCAGTTGCGTTGCCTGTCATGACCCGCATGACAAGTTAATCCAGGCCTCCGGCTTCTATGATTCGAAATGCCTGGCCTGCCATCTCGAGTCCCGCAGTCAAACAAAGACTGCCGCGCGATCAGCGCCCGCGTGTCCTGTCAGTCAGCACGACTGCACAACTTGTCATATGCCGAAAGTTGAACTGCCGGGCGCGCATGGGAAGTTCACCGATCATTGGATTCGTATCGTTCGGACGGGTGAGACGATACCTCGTTAGGACTGATTTCGTTACGACAGAGACTTCAAACTGTGTATTCTTAGACTGAATCCACCAAGCGAAGGAGATGGTAGTGACCAAATTTGAAGCGTATGTACGAAAGAGTTGCTCTTAGACTGGAGCGCAAGCGTCCTCGCTTGCATCCTTCGTGAGAAAGCAACCGGGGACGGTTGCGCTCCAGTCGATATCAATTAGGTCACAACCAAGGACATTTAAATGTTTAGCAGAGGCTGGCGGGAGCTTTTAATTGCCGGAACATTCTCGCTTTGCCTCACTGCGTCGGCGCAGAGTCAGTCAAATCCGAGCGGGCCGCCGCCGGGCGCAGGCCCGCCGTTGATCAAGAATCCAAACCTTGACGATCGTTCGCGCCAGGTTAGCGAGAGTGAACTCCGCAATGCCGGAATCGAACCCGAGACCGCGGAAGAGAAAGAGAAGCGGTTGCAGAACGCAATCGCGAATATGAAAGAAGACTTTACGCGTATTCAGGTGCTGCGCAACGACATTGCGCGAGGTCTCGTGGCGCGAAAACCGCTCGATTATACCTTGGTCGCGGATCAGACCGGGGAGATAAATAAACGTTCCAACCGTCTAAACCTTTACTTACACGCGCACCCGCCGGCGGACGACAAAGAAAATAAGACAAGCGATTCGGCCGCTGATGAAATGATTCATTCGCTGGTGACGCTATGCAAACTGATCGACAGTTTCACAGAGAACCCGGCACTCAAAGACTTGGGAGTGGTCGACACGAAGGATGTTGACAAACACAGATAAGACCGAGCGAGGGCCGACCGGGATCTACGGTCGATTATCAAACTCAGCGCCAAACTGCAAAAGGACTCTAAAGCTCTGGCTCGTTAGTCCCTCCAGGAACTGGCGGGGCGGGCAATTACGGAACGATGGTGAAATCGGCCTGCTGCTTGACCACTTTGTTCTGCACCATATCCCGACT
>CBFHBI010000600.1:0-2877 GCA_965653755.1 uncultured Blastocatellia bacterium | reverse complement strand
GCTAGTGGGAAACAATCAAAAAAGATCTGGCTTTAGCCAATTAGCTGAGTCTTTAGGCTAAAGCAGATGATATATCAAGGCATCCTTGCCACTAGCTAAAGCTAGTGGCAATTGAGCTTGATTCCTGCTACTTGTTGCTGATCGCATTGAAAAACAGCGGATAGGTTGCCAGCGATTGGCCGCGATACTGCGGGCGAAAGCCGAACAGAATGATGCGGCCCTTACCCATCGTAATTTCCACCAACGCGGCTTTACCTTTGATCCGATCGGCGCCGAGCAGCCAGCCGGAGAGCAGCGGGTCTTTGTCCTTCGGATACCAGGCGATGACTTTCGCGTGAACATCGGCCGCGGATGGAGCGCGGGCATCCCTGCCCGCATGAGCGCGCAGCGCGAACGCGGTTTTTTCAGAGGCATTGAGCCCGCCTTGCGGGTTTGCGGGCAGGATGCCCGCGCTCCGTTCAGTAAGCTCAAACACTGGTGAGTTCTCTGCCCATGCGATCGATTCCTTCGGCATTCCGGCAGCAATCGGATTTGAAGTATCGAGTTCAATTCGCAGAATCGATCCCGGCACATAAAAATCCGTACGCGGCAATCCGTCAACCACATCTTTCACCGGCAGCTTAAATTGCTCGATGGCAAAATCAGAGGCGCGGTTGAGACAGACCAGCGTCCCTCCCGCTTCGACAAACTCGCGCAGAGCCTTCACGCCTTGTTCGCCGAGTCCGCCGGTGTATTCGTCAGGCATCGTTCCTTTGCGATGGCCGTTGACAATTTGGGCGCGTGGTTGATCGGGAATGATTATCACTCGAAGCCCGGGGCGATATAAGTTTCCCTTCCGAATCTCCTGGTCTTCAATAGATGCATACCGACCGTCTTTGCTGTCGAGAAGGAAACGCGTCCACCCCTCGTCAATCGCCGGCACATGAGATTTATAAACAGCACTGAATGTAAGCGGCCAAAAATACGACACCGAACCCGGAAACACCTCGAATACGCGAGGCAGTTCGTCGTCTCTCAGTTTTCGAATGCCGGATGGAATGCTTATAAGCGGATTTGCTTGAATCCCCATCAACACGGCGAGGCTGTGTGCCGTCACGTCGTAGGGCGGAATCGGTTGTCCTTTGTCGTTGCGGAGATCTGGATAGTGTTGAAGCTCGAGCAATGCTTTGGCAAATCCACCATATGGCTGCGCCAGCGGGCTTACAAAGTCACCACCGCTGAAAGCTCGCGCCCGAGGTGACCCCGTGTGTTCATATATTTCAACTCCTCCGCGATGGAGAATGTTGAGCAACCGATCCGTGTCGTTATGATTTCGCAGCTTCGGAATCGTGAATGCCGCGATATCCCCAACCCGTCGTGGCCGCACAGCTTCCGTCTCAACTTCATAAAACCGCTGCAACCAGTGCTCGCGATTCTGCGCGGCGTGCTTCAACAAAAGAAACGCCACGCTAGTCATCGTGTTGGTGATGTCGCGGATGTGCCATTCGCCGCCCATCCACAGTGGACCGTAGTTGGCTGATTCTTTTTTCGGATCATAGCCCTCACGCGAGTTTAGTTGATCGAACTTAACCGTGATGGGACTTGCGAGCCGGCACGACGCCGTCTCCTGCAGAATGCGCACGCCGCCGTGGTAATGCGAGTAGGCGCGCGAAGGCGACCAGGCATCGTAAGTCGAATCGGTCGTGATGCCTTTGTATCCGGTCGCGCGCATCTCTTTCGCCAGATAGTTTCCGAGTTCGGTGTAGCCTTCGACGATCTGCTTCGGCACGTTGGGTTCGACCGGTTGCATGTACGGCGGCAGGAACAAACGCGAGCCGAATGCGCCCTGCTGATGAATGTCGTGGACGATCTGCGGATGCCAAACGTTGAGAATCTTATCGACGACCAGTTGTGTCTCGACCTGCGTGAACGCGTACCAGTCACGATTGTCGTCGTGGCCGGTGTACTTGTGATAAAGCTCCGGCGGGTCAGTGCCTTCGTACGGCGTGCCCAGGGTTTTCTGATACCAGTTGTTGACGATGTCGACACCGTCAGGATTAGTCGAAGGCACCAACAGAATGATCGTGTTCTTGAGAATCTCCTGGACCTCGGGTTCGTTCGATGAGGCGAGTTGGTAGGCGATCAGCATGCTCGAAAGATACGAGCCGACTTCGGTTGAATGAATGCCGCAGGTGATTGCGACAACGGTTTTCCCGCGGGCGATTAGTTGCGCTGCCTTGCTGTCGCTGGGAGCGCGGGCGCCCTCGCCCGCTTCTTTCGTTCGCGAGTTGCGGACGGGGGCGTCCGCGTTCCCAGCACCAAGCAGTCGCGGATCGGCGAGCTGTCGCTGAATCTCTTTGAATTCATTCAGCCTTCGAAGATTCTCCGGTGCGCTGATCGTTGCATAGACAAAAGGCGCGCCCATCGTTGATTTGCCGATCTCTTCAAACTTCACCCGGTCACTCGCGGCGGCGAGTTTCTGAAAGTACTCGACGACCTTGGCCCAACTGGCGAGCTTGCGATCGTCGCCGGGGGTGAATCCGAGCACGTCGGCCGGTGCAGGAATGGATTTGGTTTGGGCAAATACAGTCGGGTGCGAAACAAAGGCTGACGGGAACGAGACTGTTAGAAACAAAGTCAGAAGCAGGCGACCACGCATTTCGATACCCCCGGGGCAATCTGTTTTACTTAGGGCTTTAAGATGTAACGAACGCCCAGCCCGCGAATGCGGGCGGCAGATTGTAGCCCCGAGCGTAAGCTCGGGGTCAAGGTAATTTAGAAATCGGGAAGCCCGCGAAGCGGGCGACAGAGGTGTGTCAGAACCCGGAGCGGTAGCGACGGGCTCAAGAGCGCCGCTCAAATAGATTTGAAATTCGATTCATGCTAGAGGATCGGGAT
>CBFHBI010000599.1:0-2879 GCA_965653755.1 uncultured Blastocatellia bacterium | reverse complement strand
CGACCAAGTGCTCAAGCGCACTTCCCTCGAAGAGATGTGGCAACCGCAGGTCTCTATTACAGCCGACGCCATCGTCACGCCCGAAGGCCGCAATCGCAAAGACGCGATGGGGCTGTGCTACTTTATCGAAGACAACTTCGGCCAACACTTCATCGGCCACACGCTCCAATTCATTATGTCGAAAAACTCTCCAGGTACTTCACGCCGCTTCCCGTGTTGAAGAGCACCACCGTTTCATTTGCCTTTACAACTCCATCGCTCATCAATTTCTTGAGCGCCGGCAAACACGCCGCGCCTTCGGGCGCGCAGAAGACTCCTTCCGCCGAACCGATTACTTTCGTTGCGGCGAACAATTGTTCATCGGTCACCGCGACTGCGGTGCCGCCCGATGCACGCAACGCATCGATGATTAGAAAATCGCCAATCGCTTTGGGTACGCGCAATCCGGAAGCCGTCGTGTGCGCATTTTGAAATTCTGCGGCGAAGCGCTCGCCTTGTTCGAATGCTCGCACGATCGGAGCGCAACCACTCGCCTGCACCGTCACCATGCGCGGACGCTTCGCGCCGGCGGGCATCCAGCCTATCAACCCAGTGCCGCCGCCAGTCGGATAGATGATCACGTCAGGCAATTGCCAATCGAACTGCTCGGCGAGTTCGTAACCCATCGTTTTCTTACCTTCGATCCGATACGGTTCCTTCAAAGTCGAAACGTCGAACCAACCTTCGGCCTCTTTGCGCCGCCCAACCTCAGCGCCGCAGTCGGTGATCAAGCCATCCATCAAGGTCACGTGCGCGCCGGTTTGTTCGCATTCGATCACGTTCGCGCGCGGCGTGTCCTTCGGCATGAAGATGTACGCTTCCATTCCCGCGCGTGCGGCATAAGCTGCGAGCGCGCCGGCGGCATTTCCCGCCGATGGAACTGCCAGTTTCTTAACGCCAAGCTCCTTCGCCATCGAAACCGCAGCCGTCATGCCGCGCGCTTTGAAACTCTGGGTTGGGTTCTGGCCTTCGTCCTTTATATAAAGTTCGGACAAACCGATCTGTGATCCAAGTCGCGCTGCGTGCAAGAGCGGCGTAAAACCCTCGCCGAGACTAACCACGTTTTCGTCGCGCTCCACCGGCAGAACTTCGCGATAACGCCAGAGGTCCGGTTGGCGATCCTTCAGAGCTTCCTTTGTCAAAGACCTCGCGGCACTCGCAAAGTCATAACGAACCAACAACGGCTTGCCGCATTGAGTGCAGAGATTGTGCAAGCGTTGTGCCTCGTGGCGCAGACCGCAGGCGCCGCATTCGAGATGGGTAACGTTCATTGTTTTCAGCCTCTCTTCGCAGGTTGCAGGGCCGAACATAATAACGTCTTGTGGGTGATTGCGTCAGGTGGAGCGAGAATCCGGCGGTCAGTACCACCTGCGGTAGCGGGTGGTTGATCTCATTAAGCAAGTTGGTCGAGAGCAACCGCCCGCTACCGCAGGCGGTACTGACTCCGTGACCTTTCAACGATCTGCGGTTAAGCTAGTATGTCAAAATAATCACTAAGGAGAAATTAATCACTAATGCCGAATCGCACTGCGACCATTCAAACCAACAAGGGGACAATCAAATTTGAATTGCTGGAGTCAGACGCACCCAAGACGACCGAGAATTTTCGCCTCTTGGCCGAGAAAGGTTATTACGACGGCGTGATTTTCCATCGCTGCATCAATGGCTTCATGATTCAAGGCGGCGACCCGACGGGCACTGGACGCGGTGGGGCTTCGGCTTGGGGCGGAAGATTTGCCGACGAAATCGATTCAAAGTCCGAAGTTTACCAGCGCGGCTACAAGGCCGGGACAGTCGCGATGGCCAACGCCGGGCCAAACACGAACGGATCGCAATTCTTCATTATGCATGTCGATTACCCGCTGCCGCCGAGCTACACGATCTTCGGGCGCGTCACTGAAGGCCAGGACGTGGTCAATGCGATCGCGACCTCAAAAACTGACCAGGGTGATCGCCCGATGTCGGAAATCAAGATGGAGAAGGTTACGGTTGAGTAAGGTTAGTTTTGAGTGAGTTTTGAGTTTTGAATCTTGAATTTTGAATTTCCGCAGCAACGAACTGTTTGGCCTTCTCAATGGCGCGCGGCAGTTGTTGACCGTTAGCCAAACCCGCAGCGATCGCCGACGATAACATGCAACCGGTTCCTCTCACCGGTTCAGCTTCGATCCATTGACCGCGAAAGACGGTTACTTGATCTTCGTGATCAAGAATATCTACCGCGCATTTTTCTTCCGACCCCTGATCTCTGACCTCTGACCTCTTTTCTAAGTGTCCACCTTTGATCAGCGCGGCACGTGCGCCCATTTCGCGCAACTTCCGCGCTGCTTCACGCATCCCGTCTTCGTCTGATATCGCCACACCGGTCAGCGTCTCGGCCTCAGGGATATTCGGAGTGACCAGGAGCGCCAGCGGCAATAATTCCTGTCGTAGGGCTTCTAGAGCATCCGGCTCAATCAATTCGTAACCCGAAGACGATCGCAAGACGGGATCGACGACCGGGGCGGGCAAGCGCTTGTCTCTAATCAACGTCCCGACTTCCGACACCAATTGCGCGGTAGGGATCATGCCGATTTTGACGGCTGCTATTTCGTGCTCAGCGATGATTGGTACGATTTGCGCGCGGAGCGATCTCGCGGTTTCGTGCGTCGCGCCGAACACACCGGCGGCGTTCTGAAACGTCAAAGACGTAATCGCAGCCACCGGACGACAGCAAAATTGTACGATTGTCTTAACGTCAGCGATGATGCCGGCCCCGCCCGATGGGTCGAAGCCCGCGATGGTCAACACGACTGGCGCCGGCGAGTTCACTTCAGCGTGTAGAGGCTTCGTTCAAATTCCTT
>CBFHBI010000598.1:0-2902 GCA_965653755.1 uncultured Blastocatellia bacterium | reverse complement strand
TGACGAATTGGAAGTTGTTGCGCAAAGCCAGAACGCAGAACTGTGATTAGAACGATGAAATAGCAACACAGCCGGATGGTCCAAAAAGATTCCTTGTGGAACTGCCGCTGCATCCGGGATAGTGTTTGAATTGCCGCTCCAGTTGGCTTAGACGAGAGAATAGCCACGCAAGTCTCAATTGAAAATGCCGGAGGCAAAACTCTGTCACAGAGCTGTTACGATTGTCTGGTTTTTACTTGACCAAGGGCAGAAACGGGTGTACTTTGAAGACGCTTCAGGTGTTTGACAGAGATCGCTAAGGACAGGTTGCTCAAAGGCGGCAGGGCTTTTGCAAAGCGATGCGGCAGCTTTCATTATTCGCCGCAGTCTTTTTACCGCCGTCAATAAGCACCACCTTTGAAGTACAGGATCGCACGTAAGCGACGATTCTCAAGTCTGTGCCTAGCCATCCCTGTGTTCCCGAACCTACCCTGATTTTTTTCGCCCTGCTGGGAATGCGTTTTTTATTCGTAAAAGCCATCGAAAGGTTGGCGGGGCGCTTCTCTGTTTGGAGCTGGGTTTCAAGTCGCAGGTTTCAAGTTTCAAGTTAATCCAGCGCCAAACTTGGAACGTTAAACTTGAAACCTGAAACTGATATTCACATCGCCAATCCACCATCGACCTGAATCACTTGTCCGGTGATATAGCGCGCGTCATTTGAAAGCAGAAAGCACGCGACGCGCGCGACTTCGTGACTTTCGGCAAATCGACCCAGAGGAATCTGTTCGATGATCTTTGCTTGATAAGTTTCATCGAGCGCCGAGGCCTTTTCCGTTGCGACCATGCCGAGAGCCAGCGCATTCACCGTGACTTTGCGGATGGCGACTTCGCGCGCGAGCGCTTTGGTTAATCCAATCATTCCGGCCTTCGACGCGGAATAATTCGACTGACCCGCCATCCCGACGACGCCGCTGATCGAAGTGATGTTCAAAATCGATCCGCCGTCATCCTGTCGCAGCATCACACGCAAAGCAGCCTTGGAAAAATTCCATGCCCCTTTGAGATTCGTGTCGATCACCGCGTCCCAATCGTCTTCCTTCATCCGGAGGATCAACGTGTCGCGCACAATGCCCGCGTTGTTGACGAGAAAATCGATTCGACCGAATGCGTCCTTAACCTGCTTGACCATTTCTGCGGCCGCTTCGGTGTTGGCCACGTCTCCTTGAGACGCCAGGCAGCGCACCCCCAACTTCTCAACCTCAGTTTTCAAACCTTCGGCAGCTTCGGCGCTCTTCGCGTAATTGAATGCGACGTCGGCGCCGCGCCGCGCAAGTTCAAGAGCAATGGCGCGGCCGATACCGCGCGTCGCCCCGGTCACAATCGCCGCTCGTCCGGCGAAATCTTTTTGCTGAGTCACAGCTTCACCTCTTTTGTAGTGTTGCAGAATCGCGCACTATAACAAAGGTCATGAGGTCAGTACCATCTGCGTGAGGTCAGAACCATCTGCGTAAGCGGATGGGTCGAGGATCAAACGCGACTCGCTTTCCAACCGCGCTTCTTTTATTGTAAAGCTTCATCAACTTTCGATTAATGGCCCCTGCGTTCAGACGTAGAACGGAACGAATCAGGAGGGAATGTGAAGTTAATTGTTTTGGCCGCGGGTTACGCGACGCGTTTGTATCCTTTGACGCTCAACCAACCGAAGCCGCTGCTGCCGGTGGCGGGCAAGCCGATGATGGAGCACGTGCTCGACAACCTAATGACGATCGACGAGATTGATCAGATTTACATCGTCACTAATGCGAAGTTCGTGCGCCACTTTGAGCGCTGGGCCGGCGAGTACAAAACTGGCCACAAGGTGCGCCCGATAGAGATCATCAACGACAAATCTACGGATGATTCAAACAAGCTCGGCGCGATCGGCGATACGAATCTCGTGATCGATCAGGCTGCGATCGACGACGACATCATCGTGGTCGGTGGCGACAACCTATTCAGCCAAAGCCTGGGAGACATTGGCGATTACTGTCGCGGACGCAAGGCGCCGGTGACGGGGGTTTACGACGTCGGCGATTTGAACGAAATCAAGAAATACAACGCGATCGAAATCGATGAACAGGATCGCATCACCTATTTTGAAGAGAAGCCCGAGTCTCCCAAGAGCACGCTGACCGGCATCGCTTTGTATTATTATCCCCAGTCAGTGCTCAGGCTAATAAAGCAGTACATCTCAGAAGGCAACAATCCTGATCAGCCTGGGCGTTTGGTGCAGTGGCTTTATCCGCGCACGCCTTTTTATATTTGGCGCGTGCCGGGAATTTGGTTTGATGTAGGATCGAAAGAAACTTTGGAAGAAGCAAACCGAATCTTTTCGAATTTTAAGAATGAGTAGATCATAATCGCGTGTTGCGTGAATCGGGGCAGTAGCCCGACCGTGAGGGAGGGCGCAGGTCGTCGAAGAACCGCCCTCCCTCACGGTCGGGCTATTGCCCCGACTTTGTACCAGTCAACACCGCGCGAGGATAGGCAAATGCTTGATCTGAATTACGTGAGAGAGAATCTCGACGCGGTGCGCGCGGCTTTGGCGAAGCGCAACATGTCATCCGCTGCGCTCGACGATTTCGCGCGCGCTGACGAAGAGCGGCGGCGTGTGATTGCCGAATCTGATCGCTTGAATGCCGAACGCAATTCCGCCAGCCGCGAGATTGGCGCGCTGATGAAGGATGGTAAGCGTGACGAAGCAGAGGCACGGCGGCAGGCGGTTGGAGAACTGAAAGATCGGATCGCTGAACTGGACCGCAAACGCGAGAACGCCGAAGCACGGATGCGCGCGTTGCTTTCGACCTTGCCGAATGTTCCTCACTACAGCGTGCCGGTCGGCCAGGACGACGCGAAGAAGGACGAGATGAAGAAGGACGAGATC
>CBFHBI010000597.1:0-2917 GCA_965653755.1 uncultured Blastocatellia bacterium | reverse complement strand
GCTGTAGGTTGAAAAAAGAGATGAGCCGGACTCATCTGCAGGGGCATCCTGGATCGCGGCATTTCCGATCAGCGAGTCGGCCGCGATCAGCAGGCCGGCCGTCATCAGGATGATCGTGGCGCGCAACCGGCGCGTGAGATTTTGAATTGGCATGTCTTTCATAATTTAGATTGTGCGCCGCTTCCAAAGGTTGGTGCTGAGAGAGAGCGGCGGACTTAGGAATTTGAAAAGGTCCCGGGTGAGGAGAGGTTACCCCGGTTTTATTCAGCGTCGGTGAACTTGTAACCGATGCCCCAAACGGTGAGCACCAGTTGCGGGTTCTCCGGGTTATCTTCGATCTTCGCCCGCAAGCGATTGATGTGAGAATCAATGGTCCGATCGTACCCTTCGTAAGAATAATCCCAGATCTTTTCGAGCAAGTACTTGCGCGGAAAGACCCGGCCAGGATTCGATGCGAACAGGCGCAGCAGATCGAATTCTTTAGGTGTCAAGTCAACGTGCCTGTCGGCAATCGTGACTTCGCGACGAACTGGATCGACCCGCAGATTTCGGCGCACGATTGGCGTCTCGTCGCTCCCTTCGGCAGTGGCTCCGGCGCGTGCGCGCCGCAGCACAGATTTGATGCGAGCTTCGACTTCGCGCAGGCTGAACGGCTTGGTGATGTAATCGTCCGCGCCCATTTCGAGTCCGAGCACGCGATCGACCACGTCGTCTTTTGCCGTGAGCATGATGATTGGCATCTGCGCAACTTTCTGTCGAAGTTCCTTGCAGACCGCGAGGCCGTCCATCTTCGGCAACATCAAATCCAAAACGACCACATCGGGCCGCGTCTTGATGGCCGATTCGACGCCGGCGAGACCGTCAGCCGCGGTCGTCACCGTGTAGCCCGCGCGCGAAAAATATTCTACGAGCGCGGCCGAAATATTTTCATCGTCTTCAATTACCAGCAATGAAGTTGCCGGCGCTGGAGCTGTCGCTGCTCCCGTGGCTTCTGCCGTGTGAGGCAAGCCATCCTTCCCATTCGTTTTGTCTAACATTTGATTTCCCTCTGGACGAGAAGGGGTCTGGGGGACATGACATGCGCCATGGTTTAGGCACATGTCGTATAGAAATATAACAGGAGACTTCTACTTTGCTCAAGCAGAAAGTTTTGTACGGTGACGTAATTTGTCAGTTCAGCGTTAAATCAATCGACAAGTTAACTGCCAGGCTTGGCCGCCGCCAACTTTGCCTTGAGCCGCTGCTGGAAATTCGTCAACGTAGCCGTGAATTGCGATGAGGGACCAGCTTTTCTTATCGCCTCGTCGAAAATCGTCACGCCACGCGCATCTCCCAGTGTAATGAGGCCGTTTGCCGCGCTCGCCACCAGCCCGAAGTTCGACCTGTCGATGCCTTCGTTAAGCGCCGCCGTTAACGCTGGCAGCGTTCGCGGATCATCCTTGCCGGTGTTGGCCAGGAGCGCCAAAGCCGCGCCGCGCACGCCCGAATAATTTGGCGCGCCGGCATACTTGAAGCCAAGCTCCATGGCCCGTTTGTCACCAAGTGCAGCCAGGCCGCTCAAGCCAGAGGCGCGTATGTTATCGCGCCACGACGGCTGATCGATTAACTTCACCAGGCTGTCGTAAGCGTCGGCGCTCTTGGACTGACCGAGTGCGATGGCCGCCGCCTGGATAACGGAGTAGCTCTGATCGTGCAGCAGTTCCGCATACGTGTTGACGAACTTTGCATCTTTCGTTGCGGCCAGTGAAGTCACCGCGCGCGTGCGCACTCGTGCTTTCGTATCCTTCGTAGCGGCGAGCAGAGCGTCTGTTCTCTCTTTCGAGCCGCTCAAGGCAGCCACCGCTTCGAACCGCACGCCCCAGAAATCATCCTTGGTCGCAGCGCCGGCGAGTGCGCCTTGAATCGCCGCTCGATCGGCAGGCGCAGTCGTTGCATCTTTCATCCGCGCAGACATCTGCGACAGTGCCCAAATTCTGCCGAGCACGTCTTTGTCGTGACTGAGTTGGTAAGCCAACTGATCGATTGTCTTCGCGAATGTTACTTCCTTAATCAGCGTTCCGTTGTAATCAAAACCAACCAGCAACGGCTCAGAGTCACCTGAGAACCTGAACGTCTGTTCTTCCTTCGGCTCGATCTGCACGCGCTCGACGCGAGTGTTCGCGCTCGTGCCGATCTCAATGTCAACCGGTGTTTGAAAGAAGTTTGCTTGCGGATACAGCCAATCGGGATCGGGTTTCTGCTCCTGGCGCACCGTGAGCGCCAATTCTCTCTTTGGGGCATCGTAGTTCTGCGTCACGCGAAACACCGGATGGCCCATCTTGTAAACCCATTCATCGAAGAACCAATCGAGCGATTGGCCCGTGCTCTCTTCCATCGCGAGCCGGAAGTTCGACGTGTCAACTGGTTGATGGGCGTACTTCGTCAGATAGTGATTAATCCCACGCCACCAATTGTCTTCCCCAAGAAACGTGCGCAGCATGTGCAACACCGCGCCGCCACGCGGATACGCGTAGATGTCAAAGACTGCGTCGGGGTTGGCATAATTCTTCGTCACGATCGGACGGCGTAGGCCACGATTCCAGGCGTTGAAGTATTGGTCCTGGTTCGATTTCACATCCGAATAAAGAAAGTCGTCGTGACCCAGTGAATGCTCGTCCCACATCGCCTGAAAATACGTCGCGAAACTTTCGTTGAGCCAGATGTCCGACCAACTGCGGCAAGTCACGAAATCGCCAAACCATTGATGGGCCAGCTCGTGCGATTCCAAACTGTCGCTCGTCTGGTCGAGTTCGGTGCGCGCGTCGTGAATCATGTTGTCGGTCTGGGTGGTCGCGCTGATGTTCTCCATGCCGCCGCCGAAATCGCGCACCGTCGTCTGCGCGTACTTGGCGTACGGGTACTTCACGCCGGTCTTTTC
>CBFHBI010000596.1:0-2917 GCA_965653755.1 uncultured Blastocatellia bacterium | reverse complement strand
GATTTCCCGGGTTATTGCGATCCGATTTACAAAACCGCAGGAAACATCAGTCCGCTTTATCAGTTCGACGCATTCGACTGGACGGTGCTGATCATCTACTTCGGCATTCTCACGGTGCTGGCGATTTACGGCGTCTATCGCGTGAAGCAGGTGATTGAGTTCTGGCGCTATTCGCGCTTCCCGCCAAAAGCCAGAGATGCTTTCGCCGAAGATGACCTGCCGCACATCACCGTGCAGCTTCCGCTCTTCAACGAGATGTACGTGGTCGAGCGTCTGGTGAAGGCAGTGAGTGAGATTGATTACCCCCGCGAGCGGCTCGAGATTCAAGTTCTCGACGATTCGACCGATGAGACGGTGAATATCGCGCGCGCGACCGTGGCGAATTACGCTGCTCAAGGTTTCGACATCCATTACCTTCATCGCGACGATCGCACGGGATTCAAAGCCGGCGCCTTGGAAAATGGAATGAAGACCGCGAAGGGTGAATTGATTGCGATCTTTGATGCTGACTTTGTACCGAAAAGTGATTTTCTTCGCAAATTAGTTCATTTCTTCACCGACTCGACCGTCGGCTGCGCCCAGATGCGCTGGGCCCACATCATTGGGGCTTACCACCTGCTCACTCGTCTCCAAACGATCATGCTCGACGGACATTTCGTCATCGAGCAAACGACGCGCAATCGCACCGGAAACTTTTTCAACTTCAACGGCACTGCCGGCATTTGGCGGCGCGAAGCGATCGAAATGAGTGGCGGCTGGCAGCACGACACCCTGACCGAAGATACAGATCTGAGTTTTCGCGCACAGCTGATGGGTTGGCGTTTTGTTTACCTACTCGATGAAGAAGCGCCGGCGGAAATTCCGGTCGAAGTAAACGCATTCAAAGCCCAACAGCGCCGTTGGGCCAAAGGCGTGCTCCAGGTCTGGTTCAAATTGTACCGGCGCATTTGGTACGCCGATTTGCCTTTGCGCGTGAAGCTGGAAATGTTCTTTCGTCTCACCGGAAATATCAGCTACCCCTTGATGATCGTAGCCAGCTTCATGCAGTTCCCGCTGCTGCTCGTCCGTTACAACCAGGGGCTCCATCAGCTGATGATGCTCGACGTGCCGCTGCTCTTCTTCTCAACGGTGTCGGTCGTTTTGTTCTATGGTTCGGCCGTTTGGTACCTCGATAAGAAACGCGGCTCGCGCCTCCTGCATCTGCCGCTGGTCATGAGCTTGGGAATCGGACTCGCGTTTTCAAACGCGCGCGCGGTGCTGGAGGCTTTGGTGGGGGTCAAGTCCGATTTTGTGCGCACTCCCAAGTACCGCGTCGAAAAAACCGACGACGAATCCTGGAAACGGAAAAAATACAAACGCAAGCATGGTTGGTTGCCGTTGCTCGAATTGAGCTTCGCGATCTACTTCGTCTTTGCCATTGCCTATGCTTTGCGGATGCACATGTGGGGCCCGATCTTTTTTCTCCTGCTCTTCTTCTTCGGTTATGGATATATGGGCATCATGAGCTTGCTCCAAACCGCAGGCGGCAAGCGCCTTAACGCCGTTTGGCGCCGGAAAACCGCTGCGGCGCGTTCATAGCATTCCTGCCCGAAATGTCGTAACCTTGCGCCGCTTTGGCGCGTCTTAGATTCCGAAACTCGCAACTAGATCGCGCTCTCGCGAACAACAGCGAACACAATTTAACGGAGGATTTTTCGAATGAAGAGACTATTTCTGATTGCCGGATTGACGGCGGCATTCCTGCTGCTCGTCGTTTCGGCTTGTGCCCAGAAGGCGAATTACGCCGGCACTTGGACCTTGGACAAAACGAAGAGCCAGGGTCTGAGCCCGCGTATGCAGGGCGCGGACAAGGTTACGTTGACGATTACGCAGGATGACAAGACCATTACGCTTGATACCAAGATCGAAGGCGGTCAGCCGCCAGCAGGTGGTGGTGGCGGCAACGGCGGCGGTGGCGGCATGGGTGGCGGCGGCGGTCGTCCAGGCGCAGGTGGCCCACAGTCCTTTAACCTCGACGGCAAAGAAGTCACCAGCGATGTCACGTTTGGCCAGAACACCGGCCAGCGCACGACGAAGGCGACGATGTCGGGCAACACTCTCGAATTGCTGAACAAGACGACATTTGGTGATCGCGTCAACAGCACAACGCAAAAACTTACGTTGTCGGATGGCGGAAAGACGCTGACCGTCGTAACGCACCGTGAAGGTGGGCAGCAACAGGCCGGGGACGTGACTGCTGTTTATACGAAGTAGTAATTCGTCACGCGTAGTTCCCCTGCACGCTTAGACAGAGTCGCGAGGTTGTCGGCCCCGCGGCTCTGTCGTGCTTTTGTCTGTTCTTGCATTACGGTAGAATCCTCGGCATCCGCATGAATCAGGTTTGTCAACAATCTGAGCGATTGCTCAATTCGATTTTCGACTCTGCTCGCTTCGACGTGCACGCGTCGGCGTCTGAATCTGACGTAGGCTGTACGCTCTCGATCGAGGGACCCGATAGCGGACTGCTTTTGAATCAGGGTGGCGAGTTACTCGACGCCTTGCAGCAAATTCTCAACCAGGCTTACGGCCGCAATCTGCCCAAGGGACAACGAATCGTCTGCGATGCGAACAACTATCGCGCCGCCCGAGAGGCCGAGCTGCGCGCCATGGCCGACCACGCTGCGCGCCAAGTACGCGCTACCTCGTCCCCGTTTGTGTTTGGGCCAATGGATGCAAGCGAACGACGTGTGATTCATCTGTCACTAGCCGAGGAGCAGGACCTGGTCACTGAATCGATCGGTGAGGGCCACGCGCGTCGCCTGAGAGTCGCCCTCAAATAGCCGAACTTTCTTAACCTCACGCTCCGGTAGTAAGCTAATTCAATCTTGATTGAACGTAACGATACCATCGTAGCGTTGGCTACGCCCCCAGGCCGCAG
>CBFHBI010000595.1:0-2921 GCA_965653755.1 uncultured Blastocatellia bacterium | reverse complement strand
GCGATTCCCTGGCTGCGGCGTAACAAAGCTTCAACCCGATACTCAAGCTCGCGCGGACTGAACGGCTTTGCCAGATACTCGTCGGCGCCGGCTTCGAATCCGGCGACGCGGTCATCGAGCAAATCGTGCGCTGTAAGAAATAACGTCGGCGTGTTGACATCGCGGTCGCGCAATTTCTTGAGCAGTTCGAGCCCGGACATTTCGGGCATCGCGACATCGAAGATGAAACAGTCGAAGCGCGTGCCGGTCGCCGCTTGCAATGCCGCCTGACCGCTTTCCTTCTCCGTCACGTCGAAACCCAGGCGCCGGAAATATTCAGCGAGCAACGTACGCATGTCCGCGTCGTCGTCCACGATCATCAACTTCTTGCCGTTGGTACTTGTAGGTTCTGGATCCACCATGATTCTCCTGAACCGGCTCGCGTCGGTCGGAACGACGGTGCCAGTGAGTCGGTAAAGCCAGTTAACGCAAGGGGTTTTTCATCCTAAGTATGTCGGAGCGTCTGCCTTGACGTCAAACGTTTGCGGTCAGTATAGTGCCTTTTCGTAATCGTGCGCGGGCCCTGCTGTCTCTTCCCTGTTAACGATCGAAGAATCGATTCAAGATGCGCGATCTTCGTCGGCTGTTAAAGTACCTGCTGCCTCACACCGCAATTTTCATTGCTGCCAACCTTGCCATGATTGTGGTCGGATTGATGGATGGCGCCATCACCGTCCTGCTGATTCCGATCATGAGGCAAGTTTTCGGACAGGGCGCCACGACCGGCGCGCAAATATTCTCGTGGCAAAAAATTATTCCGCCGTCTGGTCTGGCAGCGTGGCGCGTCATCGCGCTGCTGCTCATCACCTTCACAGTCGTGAAAGGAATCGCGGAGTATCTGTCCACCTACTGGATGGCTTACATCGGCGAGTCGGCGATCATGCGTTTGCGCCAGGAGCTATACGGTCATCTGCTGTCGCAGTCCGCCAGCTTCTTTGAGCGGCATCGCACGAACTATCTCGTCGCGCGATTGATTTCGAGCGCGGCCGCCATCCAGGCCGCCGTGACGCACACGTTGCGCGACGCCTTGCGCGAAGGCTTCTCACTTATCGTATTTCTGGTTTTGGCCTTTTACGTGAATTGGCGTTTGACGCTGGGCTCGCTAATCATCGCGCCGCCGATTGTAGGTCTGACGATAAAATTCGGAAATTCTTTGCGCCGGCTTGCGCGCGAATCGTTTGAAGGCAGCAAGCGACTTACCGATACCGCTCAAGAGGCGCTGGCAAACCAGAACATCGTCAAGGCATATCGCGGCGAAGAACGCGAACGCGGACGCTTCACTGCCGTCGCCGAGCGAATCAAACGGGCGCAGCTTCGTTCGGCGAGCATCTCGGGGATGTCTCCGCCAATCATTGAACTAATCGGGATGCTCTTCGTCGTGGTCCTGATCTTCTTCGGCGAGCGCGAGATTCGTTTGGGCCGCAACGATACCGCGCAGTTTTTCACGTTCGTGTTTTTGCTGGTGCGTAGCTACGATCCGATGCGCAAGCTCTCGCGTCTGCAAAATTCGTTCGAACAAGGCCTGGCAGGAGCGCAGCATGTCTGGGAAGTGATGGACGAGCACGCGGAGATTGTCGATAAGCCGAACGCGATTGATTTGGCGCCGCTACATCGGCAGATCGAATTCCGCCACGTCGATTTCAATTACGCCGAGGAAGGCCGGCCGGTGCTCAGAGATATCAGCCTTACCGTTCCCGCCGGCAAGATGGCCGCGCTCGTCGGTGAATCGGGCGGCGGCAAATCGACGCTGACAAAACTATTACCGCGCTTTCACGATCCGGTCTCCGGCGAAGTTCTTTGGGACGGCATCGACCTGCGCGATGCGAAGCTAACAAGTCTGCGGCGGCAGATCGCGCTGGTGACCCAAGAGACCGTGCTTTTCAACGATAGCGTTCGTTACAACATCACTTATGGACGGCCGGACGCCACCGAGGCGGAAATCGAAGACGCCGCGCGCACCGCGTTCGCTCATGAATTTATCCGCGAACTGCCGCATGGCTACGATACAATCATCGGCGAGCGGGGTATTTTTCTTTCCGGGGGTCAGCGCCAGCGTTTGGCGATCGCCCGAGCGATTCTGACCAGCGCGCCCGTACTCATTTTTGACGAGGCGACCTCGGCGCTGGATGCGGAATCTGAGGTCCTGGTACAAAGAGCCATTTCGAACCTGGTGCGCGATCGCACCACAATCGTCATCGCCCACCGTCTCTCAACCATTCGTCGCGCCGATACCATCGTCGTGATCGAGGCCGGACGCATCGTCGAACAAGGAACGCACAACGAGCTACTTGCCCGCGGAGGCCAGTATCAAAAGCTGTACGAATTGCAGTTTGCCGATGAAGAAGAAGAATTGGTGAGCACTAAGCTTTGAGCTGTTCGTTCGTCTATTTACTATGCACGATTTACTATTCACCATCTTATGAAATCAATGACCGGATTTGGCCGCGCCAGCGTTACGGGAGAGGCGCTCAGCGTCGCGGTTGAAATCAAGACCGTCAACAATCGCTTTCTCGACGTTCACCTGCGCATGGGTCAGGAGCTGGCGCCGTTGGAGATCAGCATTCGTAAGTTGATCAGCTCACGCCTGTCGCGCGGCCGCGTCGATGTGAGTATCAATCTCGAACGGACGGGCAGCACCTCGTATGAGATTAATCGAAATCTAATTGCCGGTTACATCACAGCGCTTCGAGAGATTCAGAGTGAGTTCAACCTGGCTGGTGACGTGGACATCAACACGCTGACTCGTTTGCCGGGGGCGCTGGGCGCCGCGCGCAGTTCGGTTGATGAATCAAGCGCGCAACAAATTCTGAGCGCCGTCGGCAGCGCGCTCGAGGATTTGGCCGCGGCGATCCTGGTGTGGCAGAACGTGGGCAGCGGATCGG
>CBFHBI010000594.1:0-2929 GCA_965653755.1 uncultured Blastocatellia bacterium | reverse complement strand
ATCCAAGCCTAGGAGCGTGGTTGATCCGGTCGCTCCCGCTCCCGGTTCTGACACCGCAACTTTAAACTACAAACCTGAAACCTGAAACTAAGTTTCATGGGTCTCGCTGAATACAAAAAGAAACGCCGCTTCAACAAAACGCCCGAACCTGGACCAGAAGAAAAGACTTCCGAGTTCGGCAATCTCTTTGTGGTGCAAAAACATCGCGCGACGCAATTGCATTACGACTTTCGTCTGGAAGCCGACGGCGTCTTGAAATCGTGGGCCGTGCCCAAAGGTCCGCCGATGGACCCGTCAGTCTAGCGGCTCGCAAGGCAACTCGAAGATCCTACCGTCGATTATGCTGACTTCGATGGCGTCATTCCCGAAGGGGAATTCGGCGGCGGCACGGTGATGGTTTGGGACATCGGTGTTTACGCGCCGGAAGACGCGACCAACGTTTCGCGCGCGCTGGCGAAAGGCGAATTGAAATTTGTGCTGCTCGGAAAAAAGTTGAAAGGTTCGTTCGTGCTCATCCGCACACGCGAACGTCAGTGGCTGTTGATGAAACACAAAGACGAGTACGCGAAGGAAGGCGAGGACATCACCGAGACGCAACCATTTTCAGTACTGAGCAAACGCACCCTCGCAGAGATCGCCGCGGACGAAGGCGGCGTGGTCGAGAAAGCTGCTACCGGCGACCCGAAAAAACTTCCGCGCCGCACCGGAGCGAAGCGCCGAAAGAAGAGTGCGAAGAAGAAGGTCTGGCACAGCAATCGATGAAAGAGGTCAGTACCATCTGCGTAAGTGGATGGGTTAAAGCGCGTCAATGATCCCAGAGGCGCCCTTGGACCCATCCGCTTACGCAGATGGTACTGACCTCATATCTACGCCACTCGCCTCACCTGTCTCACCGGACGCAAACCTCCATCATGCAACAGGTCCGCAAAAAGCGCGCGATAATGCAGCATGGCTTCGCGCAGTTTTTCCATGCCGACTTTTTCGCGTTCGTTGCGCTCGGCGATGTTATGCGCGAGGCGATAGTTCTGCGCCACCGCCGGATGATCGACCGAAACGTCAGCCACGCGCTGATCGAAATCAGAAACTGGATAACCGCGCACATTCATGACTTCCTGCACCAGGACGTCCGCGTGGGTGACGGCTGCGGTTGGATCATCGACGAATTCTGCTTGCGCGTGTTCCCAGGCGTCGGCGAATTCATTTCGCTGCGACTCAGTCAGCGGTTTGATGTCGAGCTTCTTCACTCGCTTCTGGCGTTCCAGCAGAACTTGTTCGCCTTGCGCCGCGTCGCCTTCCGCACGCGCGACGCGCCGGTATTCCGGACCAAATTTCGATTGCAGTTGCTTTGTGCGGCGACTGTGACTATAAAGCCAGGCGATAGCGATAATCGCTACGACCACCGAAACGGCAAAGAAAATTACGACCGCAGTTGTTAATGGACTCATTTTATTTCTCCCAAAAAAGAATTGGTGGAAGAGCGCGACGAACAATTGCAATCAAGAACCGATCCGTTTGATCGAGCAACTGCGATAATTGAATTTGCGTCTTTGTGCGAGTTGGCGGCTGTGCTGCAGACCATGGCGCAAGTACTATTTTGCGACGCGCTGTACGGCATCCAGCCGCGACCCAACTCCGGCTTTCGCATTTCGTCAAAGGCTGCCACATCATCGACAGGGTTCTGACACATGCAACTCTTCGTAATCAGTCAATCGCTCAATCGACACGAAGCCGTGCGCCGGATCAATCTGCTGGCCGGCAAGGACCTGCGCCCGATGGCCGACGAATACAAAATTCCGGTTTGGAAGAACGGGCGCGAGAACAAAGGTTGGGCGGGACTGGTAATTGAACATTATCTCGGTCTGCCCCAGAACTCGCGGCAGGAACCGGACTTTGGCGATTGGGAATTGAAGGTGGTGCCGCTACGCAAAGATGCGCGCGGCAACTTGCGCATCAAAGAATCGATGGCCATCACGATGCTGGAACCCGCAGAAGTGCTCGCCAACAAATTCACAGACAGCCATCTTTACGACAAGCTGCGCAGCATGGTCGTGGTGAGTCGAGTCTGGGAGAGCGTTCAGGAAGAACATTCGATGTTGCATGCGGCGGCGGAATTCGATCTCGACGATCCGAAGATTCATAAACAGGTCGATGACGATTACGAGGTCATACGCGAGCAGATTCGCGCCAGGGGCATTGATTCGGTCACGGGAGATTTGGGAAAACTGGTTCAGGCCCGAACAAAAGGGCGCGGGCACGGCAGCAGGTCGCGGGCGTTTTACGCGCGGCCAATTTTCGTCGCGCACATTTTGAATCTACAAAAGCTCGCCGCGATGCCGCGAGTTTACGTTGATAGTTTACAATCCTCTGACACATGAGCGAGTCAACTGACTTGATGAATGAAAAGCCGCCGGCGATTCAGTTGCCGATCTGCCCTGTGTGCGGCCGCTATTGTGAAGACAAGCTGCATCCGCTGGACGCCTTACATGAAAGCTTGCATCAGATTGTCCGATCGAATGCGGCGACCCCTGACGCGGGCCATCTTTGCCAACGCTGCGTCGAAATTTTTCGTCGCGCGCAAAGACAAATTGAATCGCACGCCAGCATCTTTGAACAGAATAATTTCGTGCTGCCGACGCCGCTGCGCATGGAGGCAGACGAGCGCTTTCGCGGTCGTGGCGTGACGATGGCGTTTCTCGATTCTGGTTTCTACGCGCACCCCGATCTGACTGAACCACAAAATCGAATCGTCGCTTATCACAGCATCTTCCCGGATTCTGACGACCCGACGTCTTTGGAATCGAACGACGTGGCGAGTTGGCACGGCATGATGACTTCGGTCGTTGCCGCCGGCAATGGCGGATTGTCTGACGGTTTCTATCGCGGGATCGCTTCGGATGCGAATTTGGTGCTGGTGAATGTCGGGCGCACG
>CBFHBI010000593.1:0-2930 GCA_965653755.1 uncultured Blastocatellia bacterium | reverse complement strand
ACATCAACGTCGGCGTCTTCAATCACGTCTCTGGCTACTTCGCTGACATAGTTTGGAAAGGTATCTCGACGCAACACGTTAAGCAGGGAATCGAGACACACTTGACGTTGGAAGAGCTGCGCGAGTTTTGGAATCCAATCAGCCCTTTGCCGTTTGTGCCCCGGCTCTTGAAAATGAAGCCGCGGCCGATGCGCTTCATCGCCGCGCGTTACGATCTGACGTTTCCGGTCGAGATGTCGAAACAAGTGATCGCGGAGGTGAAATCGCTCGGAATCGATCTCGACGTCGTTTGGCTGCCGTGCGGTCACTACACGACGGCGGAGATGCCGTGGAAGGCAATCGACGCCTGGAAGATCGCGACCTTCATGCGGAAGCACCTGTGAGCCTCAGCCAAGCACTCGATAAGCTAGATCACTTCAAGCGGACTCTTGGTCGAGGGGACAAAGCTATCTCCCGTTCCTTAAAAGCGCTTTCGCGCGACAAATTCACCGAAGCGGAGCCGCTGATCAGATTTCATGAGACGCTGCTCTTCATTCGTGCGTATGCACCGAGCGCGCGCGTCGCACGGCAAGCCGATCAAGTTCTGAAAGCCTTTCAATCGCGCATTGCTCGTCTGAATAAGGAGCGCACTGACCTTTCAGCATTAGACGACGCGGAAGTCTCCGGAATCGCCGGCGGATCGGTGACGAGTAATTTCAGTTATGCGATCGTGCGCTGGTTAGTCGCGAAATATCCCGGGCAGGTTTCAATCGATTGGGATTGGTTTGAAGAAGAAGATCGATTCGGTGCGGTTATGCCGAAGTTTTTGCCGCTCCTCGAAGACGATGCGATGGTGGAGGCGCACGTTCCGTTTCGAATGTGGCTTAACGCCGCCAGAGGTCGTCAGCGCGAACTTACATGGTTGATGCGCCGATTTGAATCGTTGGCGGTGACCGAGAAACAAAAGGCGAACCTTTACGACAGCTTAAAACTTCACGTGACTTGGGCGTATGGCTTTCGATCTTCACGAACGGGAATGCGCTTGCCGACGCAAAAGATCTTCTTTCACAAATCAACATTAATTGCCCGGCGCGACGTTTCGTTGACACGTGAGCTTTCATCGTCGCCGGTTCCCATCGAAAAGTTGTCGCGAGCCGAAGGCGAAAAGATTCTTGATTTCGCGCGGGAAACCTCGGCCGTCCGTTACCGGGAACTGCACGGCTTTACTTACAGCGATGCCGGCACGGTCCTCAAAGCGGATATCGGCCGCGGCACGCTCGTGTACGTGATGGGAGTGCCGCCGGAAAATCGTCTCCCGCTGCGCGCTTATCACGCGGCGATGATGTTCAAGAACGGAGTGCCCGTTGGCTACTTCGAAGGACTCTCGATTTGCGAACGAATGGAGAGCGGTTTCAATCTTTATTACACCTTTCGTGACGGCGAGACCGCCTGGCTTTACGCGCGCATTCTGCATTTGATGCGGCAGTTGCTCGGCGTCACCGTTATCTCAATCGATCCTTATCAAGTCGGTCATGAAAACGAAGAAGGAATCGCGTCGGGCGCCTTCTGGTTTTATCGCAAGCTCGGATTTCGTCCGGTCAAACCCGAGTTGATGAAGTTAACCCAGCGCGAAGAAGCGAAGTTGGCTAAGAAATCAGATTACCGAACGTCGGCCGCGGTTTTAAGAAAATTAGCCGCGGGCCATATGTTGTTCGAACTCTCGCCGGAAGAATCGCGCGGATGCTGGGACAATTTCGAAGTGCGCAACGTCGGCCTGGCCGTACAAAGACGCATGGCGCGCGAGTTTGGCGGTGATGCGGACACCATTCGACAGGAAGCCGTTGCGACGGTTTCGAGAGCGCTCGGGATTAACACAAGACGTTTCCAACCAGCGGAGATGGCAGCTCATCAGAATCTATCGATGGTTCTGGCGACGAGCGGCACTTTCGGCGCTTGGACCGATGACCAGAAGAAGTTTGTGGCAAAGATTATTCGCGCAAAGGCCGGTCCCGACGAATCCCGCTACTTGAAGCTCATGCAAAAACACGCCGCGTTGCGCGACGTGTTACTGCAACTTGGCGGTGGCGGAAAGCCCTAGATTGGCGCCACGTCGAGCGCGCGATTGAACGGCCGATAGAGATCGTTGAATTGGCGAATCGACAGTTCGATCGCTTCCGGCAGCTGCTCGATGTCGGACGGATTCACGACGAGGTTTACGTTTTGCAAAAAGGCTGCGTGCAGATCCATCGTGCGCACACCTGAGGTCACATACGCCAGAAACAGACGGCGCCTTTCAGATGGCCGCAACAAGCGGATCTCACGAGTAACGAACGCTACGCCTTGCTCAACCGGATCGAAGTTCGCATCCAAAACGATCACGTCCATGCGTTCTTCGCGCATACGGCCTAATGCTTCCGCCATATTTGCCGCGACAAAAACCTCATATTCATTGGTGGCCAATAACTCGGCAACTGTTTCGCGGTAAGCCGGGCTCGCGCAGACCAGCGCTTTGCGTCGATCCCATTTTGGCCGCTTGCTGACAGCAGCGTCGCGATGCTGAGAATGTTCCAGGGCAGCGGCCAGAAGTTTGGCGATATCTCCGAGACCGCCCAACGGTTCCTCAGCGGCCGGCGATCTGTTTTGATCGCGCGGTGAGAATCGTGGCGCCGCGGTTGGCGCCTCAAACCTCGCGGCGGAATCGGACGTGGGAACTGGCGGAAGTTCTACCGTTGTAGGTTGGGCTTCCGAATTTACACTCGCCTGGCATTTCGGACAACGGACCGAGAAGGGACGCGTCGGAGCCTTCGCATCATCGAGCTGCAAGCGCGCGGTGCGCGCACAGCCGCGCGCGCGGCGAGCAAGGAGAGGTTCGGCAAGACGTCTCTGAAGGGCACGAAGTTCGAGGAGACGCTGCACGCGCTCGTCGAATCGCTCGCCCAGCAGCACGGCGA
>CBFHBI010000592.1:0-2936 GCA_965653755.1 uncultured Blastocatellia bacterium | reverse complement strand
TAATTCGCGTTCGACACTCCTTGATCCACACGAGACCCGGTCGCGCTCTTTGGGAACTCGCGCCCGGCTTTGAAAAACTAGCTGTGCTGTTTCCTATTACCTGCTTAGGTGCACGTTAGTTCGCCAGGTCGCTTCCCCGTCCGGAGAAGCCCACGTACAGGCGCACCAATAATAATAGAAATACATCGGCGTTAACGGCTTGCAGGGTTGCACGAAAAAAACTATAGGCGTCAGGCGCAAAGGGTGTCAAGGACGGAACAACCGAACAAAAATGCGCACCGATCAACGAAAGCTCGATCGGTGCGCAAAGCAACCTCGTCCGTGCGAGAAAGATTCAGAATTTGAACTTCAGAGCGAACTGCATCTGTCGCGACGAACCCGAGTCTCCGGTCGGGAAGCGCGTGTTGGTGATGACGCCGAAGGTCGTGCTGCCGACTTGGGCCGTGCGGCCCGGTTGACCAAAGTTGGCGTGATTGAATAGATCAAAGACTTCCCAGCGGAACTCGATGTACTTTTCCTCGCCAACCTTGGTGCGTTTGATAATCGAAAAGTCGGTGTTGTTGAACCCGGGGCCGATTACCGTGTTCCGCCCAAAGCTGCCAAAGTGATAAATGGTCTTGCCGCTGATGAAAGCTACGGGCAGGATCGCGACGGCGCCCGCGGGGCACGAACCGCCGGGACGCGGATCGCATACCAGGTTCGGAAACCACTGGACCCCGTTACCCGTTGCGGCGGCAACTGTTGAATACGTAATCGGCGCGCCCAGATCCGGACGCAAGGTCGCGAGACCCGTCAGTGAATTAGCATTGGCCGCCGGAGCGCCGCCGGTGATCGCGCCGGCATTGCCCGCTAACAAGGTCACAGGATTGCCACTTTGCGATTGGACAATCGCTGACAGTTGCCAACCACCGACCAACTGGTTCTTGTGAAACGGCAATTCATACAAGCCATTAATTACGAATCGATGCCGCGCGTCAAAGTCCGACAAGCCACGATCACCTTTCAGGTTGTTGCTGTCCTGCACGGTAACGCCTTGCCCGCTTTGTGAATTTACATCGATCGACTTCGAGTACGTGTACGAAGCATTGAATTGGAAGCCACGACTCAAACGCTTGGTCGCAGTAATCCACAATGCGTTGTAACTCGAGTTGGTAGTGCCTTCGCGGTTGGTTATGTTCAGCAAAGGCACGCCGGGCGCAATCGGGCTCGTCGGCGACAGCGCCGGGAACGGCCTGACCGGAGTCAACGTTGCGTTCAGGAACGTCTGATTTAGATTCCGGCTGATGCGCAAGTGCGTTCCTTTTGAACCGAAGTAGCCGACGGTGACGGCGAGACTCGGTTTCAATTCACGTTGAATATTGAAATTCCAGGATTGCACGTAAGCGTTGTCGAAGTTAATGTCCGCCGAACTTGGCGAGATGGTCGCGCCCGGAACCGCGACGCTCGTGGCGTTCGAAAGTTTGACCGTGGGTATCGTGCTCGGTAACGCGACGGTGGTAGCAAACGGCGGATTGCTCCCATTGCCGGTCACTAAATTGGTGATTGGTTGATCGGCGAGAATCGCATACGCCGCGCGCACCGAAGTCTTTCCTGATTTGAATGGATCCCAGGAGAAGCCGAGACGCGGCTGAAAGTTTTTCCAGTTAGTGTGATAGACGGGCGCGACGCCGTGATTTACCTGCACCAACGAATTTGACTGGAGCACGTAAGAAGAGAACCTGTCGTAGCGCTCAGTTGGCGACATCAGCCAGTCCCAGCGCAGCCCCATCTCCAGCGTCAGGTTGCTGCGCACTTTGTAACTGTCCTGCGCAAACAATCCGAGCGCGCCCTGCGAAATCGCGGTTGAAACCTCGCCCAGCGTCACATTGAACCCGTTCGCATTGCCGGCCAGAAACGCGGCCATGTTCGCAAAGGTGAACGTGCCGGTGTCGCGGTTCGTGTTGTTGTTCAGGAACCGCCGGAACTCGCCGCCAAATTTGAACGAGTGATTCCCGTGGAGGTAACTAACGGTGTCGGCGAGTACATAAGTCGTGTCAGATCTGCCTTGCGGAAATCCGGCCGGACCGCCCATGTTGAAGCCGCCGCCGCCGACGCTAATCTGCGGCAAACCGATTGGTTGCGTCACGCCGTTTTGAATATTGAAGTCGAGCGGATTGAGCTTCGCATTCGGACTGAAAAGGATGTGAATACGATTGAATCCGAAGCGGGCTTCATTCACGATCGCCGAACTGAAGGTGTGGTCTTCATTCAGCGTGAAGATCTGCCGATGCGATTGGCGTGTGTCGCCGAATCCGGGGATGTTATTTCCCTGCAGGGTCGGCTCGACGCGCTGGTCGCGCTGAAAAGCGTAATAACCATGCAGCCGATCGTTGGTGTTAAAGTTGTAACTGATATCGGTGGTCCACTGATCGATGTTCACCGGCGCGGTGGCTGAGCCGCTGGTCAGTCCGCTTGCCGATCTCGGTATCAGATCGAGCAGCTTGAGAATCGACGGATCGGTAACCGTTGCGCGTTGCGCATCGGTCGGCACATTGACGATGGGGAGAGTCAGACCCTGGCGCTGGCGCAGACCTTCGTAAGAAAAGAAAAAGAACGCCTTGTTCTTGTATTGATGAAATCCCGGTCCGCCCTCGCCGAATCGCGGCAGCGTCAGCGGCCCGCCCAGATTGAAGCCGAACTGGTTACGATGAAACGCGGCCGGTTTTGTGGTCTTCTCAAAAAAGTTGCGCGCGTCTAAAGCGCTGTTGCGAAAGAACTCGAAGCCCTCGCCGTGAAATTCATTCGTGCCCGAACGGGTGGCGATATTCACGATCGCGCCTGAGTTGCGGCCATACTCGGCACTGAAGGTCGAGTTGTCGGCCTTGAACTCTTGCACGGTATTAATCGACGGCTGAAACGTGATCTGATTCTGGACCATGTCATTAAGATTGACGCCG
>CBFHBI010000591.1:0-2938 GCA_965653755.1 uncultured Blastocatellia bacterium | reverse complement strand
CTTGTTGCCGCGGTCGAGGAAGAGCGCTTCAATCGCATCAAGCATTGCGCGGGATTTCCGGCGCGATCGATCGAATATTGTCTGCGCGCCGCCGGCATCTCGATCGAGCAGGTCGAGCATATCGGAATTTCGCGAAAGCCTGCGGCGCGCTTGCATAAAAAACTGCTGGCCGCGGGCCAACGTTGGATGAAGCGAAGTCCCAGCGTCTTGCCGGCTCTGGCATCCGTCAGAGAATCACCTCTAGCCGCCGGCGGACAGGAAGTCGCCGTGGTTAACAACATCGCGGCTGCGAATGGCAATGGCAATGGACACGGCGGTCATTTGGCGACTCAGCTGACCGAACGACTGCGAAACGCCGCCAGAGTTTTTGATTTGAAATCAGAACTAGCGCGTGGCTTGAACGTCTCGGAAACGTCAATCACGGCGCGGGTCCATCACATCGAACATCATCGCGCACACCTGTCCAGCGCTTTCTATGTCTCGCCGTTTGCGCGGGCCGCGTTGTTATCTCTCGATGGCTTTGGCGATTTCGTTTCGACGATGTGGGGCATCGGGGAAGGGAATTCGATCCGCGTACTGGGCCAAGTCGAATACCCGCACTCACTCGGCGTTCTCTACACCGCGACGACGCAGTTCCTCGGGTTTCCGCATTACGGCGACGAGGGCAAAGTGATGGGGCTGGCGCCTTTCGGCCGGCCAAGGTTTATCGACGAGTTCAGGCGAATTATTCGGATCGAACAACACGGGAAGTTTCGATTGGATCTCAATTACTTTCTGCATGTGAGCCAGGGCGTTGAGATGACCTGGGATGACGGATCGCCAGTCATCGGCCGCATCTTTTCGCACGCGTTCGAGGAAGCCTTCGGACCTGCGCGGGTGGCCGGATCAGAGTTGAGCGAACGCGATCGCGACCTGGCGGCGAGTCTCCAACTGCGTCTCGAAGAGGTCGCTTTCCACATACTGCATCATGTTCATGAGCAGACAAAGACAACCGAACTCGGATTAGCGGGTGGTGTGGCTTATAACTCGGTGATGAACGGAAAGATCTTGCGGCAGACGCCGTTTCGTCGCATGTTCGTACAACCTGCTGCCGGTGACAGCGGGACTGCGGTTGGAGTTTGTCATCAGATTTGGAATGAAGTAACGCAAACTGCCAGTTTGCGGGCACGCCGACACAAAGACGTCTTTGAAGCAGAACCGCAAACCAACAGTTTGCGTTACGAATTCAGCCCTTACACCGGTCCGCAGTTTTCGCTTGCAGAGATACAAACAGAATTAGAAATTTCAAATCTCAAATTTCAAATTTACTCAGACGCCGAGTTGCTTGATCGCGCGGCGCGTGATATCGCAGATGGTCTTGTGGTTGGCTGGTTTCAGGGGCGGATGGAGCTTGGGCCGCGGGCGCTCGGCAATCGTTCGATTCTGGCTGATCCGCGCCGCGCCGAGATGAAGGATGTGCTCAACGAGCGCATCAAAAAGCGCGAGCAGTTCCGCCCTTTCGCGCCGTCGATTCTGGCGGAACATCTGCATGAGTATTTCGAGGAGACGCATCCATCGCCGGCGATGTTAATGGTCTATCAAGTGAAGCCCGAGCGGCGCGCTGAGATTCCCGCAGTCACGCACGTTGACGGCTCGGGACGTTTACAGACGGTGACGCGCGAATCGAACGAGCGCTTTTATGATTTGATTCGCGCATTCTACAAACTTGCCGGTGCGCCAGTCGTTTTGAACACATCGTTCAATGAAAACGAGCCGATTGTCTGCACGCCACGCGATGCTATCAATTGCTTTCTGAAAACCAGGATTGACGTACTGTACCTCGGTAATTGCGCCGTCCGGCGCGAACACTAAAGCGTAAGCTCGAGTTGATGAGAGTCCTGTTGCTTAATCAGGCTTTCTGGCCCGACGTGGTCGCCAGTGCACAACAACTCACGATGCTGGCCAGGCGGCTTAGCGATCGCGGGCATCAGGTGACGGTAATCACCAGCAGGCGTGGTTATGATGATTCGTCGCTGCGCTTCACTCGGCGTGAACAATGGAACTCGATCGAGGTAGTGCGCATCTCGTCGCTGGCCGGCGGCAAACGTCGTCGGTGGCAGCGCAGTTTCAGCTTCGCTTCATACTTATTTGCCTGCGCAGTGCGCTTAGTGTTTACGCCGCGCGCCGACGTCGTGATTGCCCTAACGTCGCCGCCGCTGATTTCATGGCTGGCTTCACTGTATGTGCGAATGAAAGGCGGCCAATTGATTTTTTGGCCACTTGATCTGAATCCCGATGAGGCAATCGCCGCGGGTTGGTTGCAGGAAGGCTCGTTAGCCGCGCGAATGCTTGCGCGGCTGTTGCTGAGCAGTATGAAAGCGTCTCAAACAATCATCGCGCTTGATGAATTCATGAAAGCGCGCATCGTCGCTAAAGGAATTCCATCGGCCAACGTTGACGTGATTCCTCCCGCGCCGGACGATTCAGTCTGTTATGACGGACAGGGCCGAGAAGAATTTCGGCACGCTCAGGGTCTAACAGCGAAGTTCGTCGTGATGTACGCCGGTAATCACAGCCCGTGTCATCCTTTGGAGACCTTATTGTGCGCGGCCCGCGAGCTTAAACATCGTGACGACATTGCGTTTGTGTTTGCCGGCGGCGGCAGCGAACTCGCGAAAGTTGAGTCGTTCAGGCGTTCATATCAGCTCGATAACATTCATTGCTTGCCTTATCAACCGGAAGCGCAACTGTCGGCGTTGCTATCCGCCGCCGATCTACACGTGGTCGTGATGGGCGAAGCGTTTTCCGGCATCGTTCACCCGTCGAAGATTTACAACATATTGAAAATCGGCAGTCCGTTACTTTATATCGGACCAGAAGCGAGCTTCATCTCTAAACTGATTGCTGAACGGCGTAATGAGTTGATCGTTCCAGCCGTGATACTGAAGCAGCTTACCGT